>CAJOMO010000004.1:0-53186 GCA_905235685.1 uncultured Selenomonadaceae bacterium | reverse complement strand
TATAATAGCGTTTGAATAGGAGATGATATTGGTGGCAGATATTCAAACGCGCGATGACACTCAAGCCATAACTGAGACTACAGCGGATAATTCCTTGCAAACGAACAACACTAAATTTTGTAAACACTGCGGCAAGAAAATTGCAGCGGCGGCGATTGTTTGTCCGGCGTGCGGCTGTCAAGTCGAAGAGATGAAGGGGCAAAATTCCGCGCCGAACATAACGATTACCAACACCAACACGAACACGAATACAAACACTGTGAGCGGCGGCACATACGAGCGAAACAAATATGTTGCATTGGTGCTTTGCTTTTTCTTTGGTTGGTTGGGCGCTCACAAATTTTACGAGGGCAAAACTTTTCTAGGCGTGCTGTATATTTTCACCGTCGGATTATTTGTCATAGGTTGGGCGGCAGATTTCATTTCGTTGCTTTTCAAGCCGAATCCTTATTACGTCAGAGTTTAGACAGGCAAACATTAAAAATTGAACCTTGGGGAGAAAAATTTTCCTCAAGGTTTTTTTATTTTGTCCGGAAATATTTTATTTCAGAAAATCGTTATAATCGGTGAAGTCGAGATTGAGCGCGTCAGCAACGGCTTTGTTCGTCAATTTGCCGCCAATCGTATTCAAGCCCTTAGCAAGTCCGGAATCTTTCGCGCAGGCAACCTTCCAGCCTTCATTGGCAATTTTCAGCGCGTAGGGCAAAGTTGCATTCGTCAAAGCCAGCGTCGAAGTACGGGCAACCGCGCCAGGAATATTCGCAACCGAATAATGAATCACGCCGAATTTTTCAAAAGTCGGGTTATCGTGCGTGGTAACTTTGTCGCAGGTTTCGACAGAGCCGCCCTGGTCAATCGCCACGTCCACAATCACCGAGCCTTTGCGCATTTGCTTAACCATATCGGCGGTAACCAGCTTAGGAGTTTTCGCGCCTGGAATTAAAACCGCACCAATCAGCAAATCAGCCTGTTTCACCCACTGCGCGATATTGTAGCTGTTCGACATAACCGTTGAAACTCTGCCGTTAAAAATGTCGTCGAGATAACGCAGCCTGTCAATCGACAAATCAATAATCGTGACGCGCGCGCCCATTCCAATGGCAATTTTCGCCGCATTCGTGCCGACAATTCCGCCGCCGACAATTACAACTTGCCCCGCCGCAACGCCACTTACGCCGCCCAATAAAACTCCGCGCCCGCCGTATCTACTTTCAAGAAAATGCGCGCCAATTTGAATTGACATTCTGCCCGCAATTTCGCTCATCGGCGCTAACAGCGGCAAACTTTTTCCGTCGCGTCCAACAACCGTTTCGTACGCAATGCCCGTAACTTTTTTGTCAAGCAAAGCCTTAGTAAGCGCGGGCTCGGGCGCAAGGTGCAAGTACGTAAACAAAATTTGTCCTTCGTGAAAAAGTTCATACTCGGATTCAAGCGGCTCTTTGACTTTGATAATCATCTCTGCGCGATTGAAAATTTCAGCTTTATCAGCCAAAATTTGTGCGCCCACGGCTTGATAATCGCCGTCAGAAAATCCGCTGCCAACGCCGCCGCTTTGCTCAATCAAAACGCTGTGACCGGCTTTAATCAAAGCTTCAGCGCCCGCCGGCGTCAAGCCTACACGGTTTTCGTTATTCTTGATTTCCCTAGACACGCCTATAATCATTTCAAAACCTCCAGATTAAAAATCGCCAATATTTTACAACAAATTTTGCGAAAGGCAAGCCGAAATTTTTTTACTTTTTCCGCAACGCGTGATATTATTATCCAAAAAGTTGAGAGGATTGTTAACATGGGCTTGAAGAAGAAATCGATGGTTGCGGTGAATTTGGCGATTATTTTTGCGTGCGTGTTAATGGGGATTTTGGGCTACATAAGCGCCAAGGACGGCTTTAATCAGGCGCTGCAAATGAAGGCTGAATCGGACGTTAAAGCGCTGAATGAAATTTTGAATTATCGGTACGCGGGCGATTGGCGGATTGACGGCAACGCTCTTTACAAGGGCGACAAGAAAATTAATGACGACAATTCGATTGTGGACGCGCTGAGCCAGGTTTGCGACGGAAAAGTTACGATTTTTCAAGGCGATACCAGAGTTGCTACGACGGTGACGAATGCGGAAGGCAAACGCTCAGTTGGGACTAAGGCGTCGGATACGGTTATAGACGCTGTTTTGAAACGCGGCGAAAATTTTGTTGGCGAAGCAAATGTTATGGGCGAATTGCACCACGCGGCTTATCACCCGCTTAAAAGTGCGTCGGGGCAGATTATTGGTATGCTGTTCGTCGGCGTCAGCACGCAGAAAAACGAAATGGACAGCGTTATCAACAGCTTTATATTTTCGACGGTGGCGGCTATTGCAATTATCGTTGTGATTTGCGCGGGCGCGCTCAGTTACATTATCGGCAAAATTATCAATATGCTCGATGAAGTTGTAAATGCGGTTGAAAAAATTGCGGGCGGCGATTTGCGCATTGCTGATTTGGAAATTCGCAGTTCGGACGAAATTGGAATTTTGGCGCACGGCATTAACGAAATGCGGCAGAAATTGAAAACTTTGCTGTTGGGAATTGCGCGCAGTTCCGAAAAAGTTGCGGCGTCTTCCGAAGAATTAACCGCCAGTTCACAGCAGGGCGCGGAGTCGATTAATATGGTTGCCGATATCACAACCGAAATGACCGAGGCCGCCAATAATCAATCTGACACGGTAAACAAATTGCAAGATACGATTGACGCAATGCGGGCGAAAATGCACGTCCTTCACGCCGAAGCCGATGTTATGGGTAACGCCGCCACTCACAGCGCCCAAAACGCCGCGGCGGGTATGGAAAAAGTTAACGTGGCTATCAATATGATGAAAAATGTTGCCGCGCAGGTAAATAATTCCGCGCAGGTCGTTGGAAATTTGGGCAAGCGCTCTGATGAAATTGGTAAAATCGTTGGTACTATTTCCGAAATTGCAGAACAGACAAATTTATTGGCGCTTAACGCCGCTATCGAAGCCGCTCGCGCAGGTGAACACGGCAAAGGTTTCGCTGTCGTTGCAGATGAAGTTCGGAAATTGGCGGAACAGTCCGGCTCGGCGGCGTCAAATATTTCTCAGCTGATAAACACAATTCAACACGATACCGTTTCGGCGGTTGATTCAATCGAGAAAGGCAATACCAGCGTCAAGGAAGGTATGAATTTTGTTTTGGAAACCGGCGAGGCTTTTAAAAGTATCGAAAATCAAGTTGAAAAATTGACAGCCAGCGTCCGGCAAAGTATGCAGCAGATTGACGAAGTTAACACAATCAGCCACGAAATTTTGAGCGCGGTTGAAAATGTTCAAGATACGACGCGCAAATCCAGCGACCTTGCAACTTCCGTAAGCGCCAATACGCAGGAACAGGCCGCCACTATGCACGAAATTTCCGAAGCCAGCCGCTCTCTTGCCGAATTGGCAACCGATATGCAAAATGACGTTGCTAAGTTTACGCTTTAATTTGCGGCAAGGCAGGATAAACGCAAATTTGCTAGAAATATTACTTAGAAAAATTATTGGAGGTTTATTTGAATGAAAGACTATACCAGCGAATTTATCAGAAATGTGGCAGTTGCGGGGCACGGCAAAACCGGCAAAACCAGTTTGCTCGACGCCTGCCTGTATAATAGCGGCGCGGTTAAACGTATCGGCAAAGTCGACAACGGCACCAGCGTTCTTGACTACGAAGCCGAAGAAACTAAGCGCAAAATGACGATTGGCGATTCGCTCGCCGTCACCGAGTGGAAAAATCACAAGCTGAATTTCATTGATACGCCTGGTTATCCGGATTTTGTCGGTGAAGTTATGGGCGCAATGGTTGCCGCGGACGCCGCGCTGATTATCGTTGCTGCGAATGCCGGCGTCGAAGTCGAAACCGAAAAAGCCTGGGCGCTTGCTGAAAATCTCAATTTGCCGCGCGCATTTTTTATCAACAAAATGGATCGTGAACACGCCGATTTTCGGAAAACTCTTGACGATATCCGCGCGAAATTCGGCAACAGCGCTGTTCCCGTGCAAATTCCTATCGGCAAGGAAGATTCTTTCAAGGGCGTTATCGAATTAATTAAATCCGGCGACGTTCCCGCTGATTTGGCTGACGAAGTTGAAAATGAGCGCCTTGAAATGCTTGACATTATCGCCGAATACAACGACGAGCTCATGGAAAAATATCTTGAGGGCGAAACTGATAATCTTGACGAAAACCAAATCGCCGCGGCTTTGGCTGAAGGCGTGCGTCAAGCGAAAGTTTTTCCGGTATTCGTGGGCTCGGCTCTTCAAAATATCGGCGTTGAAAATTTGTTGAATAATGTTGTTGAATATCTGCCCGCGCCGGATTATAAAGTTCGCGTCGGCACAAATCCGAACAGCGGCGACCAAATTGAGCGCAAAATCAATGACGCATTCAGCGGGCAAATTTGGAAAACGCTGGTTGACCCGTTCGTCGGGCGTATGTCTTACATTCGCGTATTCTCCGGCGATATGAAGTCCGACGGCAATTATCAGCTTATCGGCGAAAATTCCGAAGGCACGGAACGCATTAACGGGCTTTTCACAATGCAGGGCAAAACGCAAATCAACGTCGAAGTTGCGCACGCGGGCGATATTGTTATCACGGCGAAACTTTCAAACGCTAAAACTTGCGATACTCTTTGCGAAAAGGGCGCGGCGATTAAATATGAGCGCATAAATTATCCCGAGCCGATGTTGGCAATGGCGGTTAGTTCCGTCAAAAAAGGCGAGGAAGATAAAGTTATCGGCGCTATCACCCGCCAGCAGGACGAAGATCCGACAATTAAACTTGTCAAAGACCCCGCCACGCGTCAAACGATTCTCAGCGGTATTGGCGAAGTTCACCTTGATATTCTCGGTGATAAAATTCAGCGTAAATTTGGCGTGCAAATGGTTTTGGGTGAGCCGCGCGTCGATTATCGCGAAACTATCAGAAAATCCGTCGAAGTTCAAGGAAAGCACAAAAAACAATCCGGCGGTCACGGACAATACGGCGATGTTTGGCTGAAAATCGGTCCGAATAAGGAACAAACCGATAAGCCCTTCAACGTCGTATTCAGTGAAAGTATTTTCGGCGGCAGCGTCCCGCGCAATTTCTTCCCCGCTGTCGAAAAAGGCACGTACGAAACTCTTGCCGAAGGTATTATCGCCGGTTATCCGGTTGTCAACGTCAGCGTAAATCTTTATGACGGCAGCTATCACCCTGTCGATTCTTCCGAAGCCGCCTTCAAAATGGCTACGGCTATTGCGATTAAGAAAGGCGTATTGATGGCAGAGCCGATTTTGCTTGAGCCGATTGACGAAATTACCGTACTTGTTCCGAGCGAATACATGGGCGATATTATCGGCAAACTCAATTCAAAGCGCGGTAAAATTCTCGGTATGGACCCCAAGGGCAAAGGACAAACCGAAATTAAGGCGCTGATTCCGGCGTCCGAACTTTACAAATACGCCACTGATTTACGTTCGCAAACGCAAGGGCGCGGCTCTTACAGCTTGAAATTCTCTCACTACGACCCGATGCCCGAAAATCTTGCTAAGAAAATCATTGACGAAAACAAAAAGGCTGACGCCGATAAATAATTTCTGATTATCACCTACAAAAAAATTGCCGCCGTGCAAATCTGCGCGACGGTTTTTTTTTGTGCAAAAATTTAATCCGGCGGTATTGACAAAAAAAATTTAAATGTGATAGTCTACACCAAAACAGAATGAAGTAATAAAAATAATAGAAATAACTATTGAATAAGTGATACAAATGGAAAATTGGAAAATGTCCAGGCGTGTAAAAATTCTGCGCGAAGAGATTAAGCCGTATTGGGAAGGAAAATCGCTTGAGGACGTTCTCAAAAAACGTTACGGCAAAGAAATTTCCGAGATTTCCAAAGTGGCGAAAATCAATCAGACGGATCACGCACAAGGTCATATTTGCCCAGATTGTAAACTTTGGCTGAGAATGGAACCGGCGGGTTTGAAGGCTCAAGCTGACGAAAAAATTAAAACTTCAAGTGGCGATAAAAAAATTTTCTACGAGGGCGTTTCAATCGTAATGGGAGGTGTGCAAAATTTCATGAAACGCTACGCCGCATTGGCAAAAAAAAATGTCCGCCGAAACTTCCGAACCGACGGGCAAATTTGAACTTGACAAAATCGCTGAGAATTGTAGCGCGCTTGCCGAACGCCCGCCAAAAACTTTCTGGGAAGCTGTTCAAGCAATTTGGTTTTTGTTCGTGGTTTTGCAAATGGAGTCAAACGCCTCTTCATTTTCGCCAGGCAGAATGGACGAATTTTTGATTGATTTTTACCGCAGAGATATTGAAAACAAAACTTTGACGCAGGAAACCGCGCTTGAAATTCTCGAATGTCTTTGGCTGAAATTTAATCAGATAGTTTATATGCGCAACCGCAACAGCGCAAAATTTTTCGCGGGATTTCCGATTGGCTTTAACATTGCGATAGGCGGGCAGGATTCCGAAGGCAATGATTATGCTAACGAAATTTCTTTTCTTTGCTTGAAGGCGCAGGAACATTTACTTTTGCCGCAGCCGAATTTGTCCGTCAGACTTCACGAAAAAACCGGCGATAAACTTTTGAAGGAAGCCATTAAAGTTGTGGCGAAAGGTAGCGGTATGCCGCAATTTTTCAACGACAAGGCGATAATCCCCGCGCTGGAGGAACTTGGAATTGAAACGCACGACGCGCACGATTATGCTATCGTCGGTTGCGTTGAACTTACGACGCAGGGCAACAATCTCGGTTGGAGCGACGCGGCTATGTTCAACCTAAACAAGGCGCTGGAACTTGCTTTGAATGGCGGCAAATGTCTTTTGACCGGCAAACAGCTTGCGCCGAATTATGGCGATTTAACCACTTATGAAAAATATTCCGACCTTGAAAAAGTTTTGCGTCGGTACATTGACGAATTTATGGACAAAATGATTCGGGCTTGTGAGGAAGTTGAGAAGGCGCACATTGATTTATTGCCGACGCCGTTTCTTTCCGCGGTGATTGATAACTGTATGGAAAACGGAATTGACGTGACGACGGGCGGCGCGAAGTACAATCTTTCCGGCGTGCAGATGATTCAAGTTGCAAATCTGGCTGACAGTCTCGCCGCGATTCGGCAAATGGTTTATGACGAAAAAATTGTTAGTCGCGCAGAATTGCTTGACGCTCTGCGGAAAAATTTTGAGGGCTATGAAATTTTGCGGGCGCGCCTTTTGAATAAAGTTCCGAAATACGGCAATGACGTTGAGTGGGTTGACGCAATCGGCGTGAAGTGGGCGCGGTATTTTTGCGAAAGAATTGGTACTTATACGAATTATCGCGGCGGCAGGTATCATACCGGAATGTACACGGTTTCAGCGCACGTGCCTATGGGCGAAAATGTTGGCGCTTCGCCGGACGGCAGGCTCGCCGGTCAACCTTTGGCTGATGGCGGTATGTCGCCGGTTTACGGGCGTGACGTTACCGGTCCTACCGCGGTTTTAAAATCCGTTTCGAAACTCGACAAAGAATTGACGACCAACGGCGGCTTGCTCAATATGAAATTTCTGCCGGAATTTTTTAAGACTGAAACCGGCATTGATAAATTTGCAAGATTTTTGCGGACTTTTGTCGATTTGGAAATTCCGCACATTCAATTTAATGTTGTTCGCAAGGAAAATCTTTTGGCGGCGAAAGTCCACCCCGAAGAATATCGCAGCTTGACTGTTCGCGTGGCGGGGTACACGGCTTATTTTACTGAGCTGGCTGAAGAATTGCAGGACGAAATTATTGCCCGTACGGCATACGACGATATTTGACGGGTAAGAATTATGGAAGGTACAATTTTTGACGTGCGCAGATTCGCGACTCACGACGGAGACGGCATACGAACGACGGTTTTTTTCAAAGGCTGTCCGTTGCTTTGCGCGTGGTGTCATAATCCCGAAGGCATTTCGACGAAACGGCGTCCGCTTTATTTCGAGAAAAAATGTATCCACTGCGGCAGTTGCTTTAAAACTTCCAAATGCGGCGGAGTGACTTTGTCTGGCGGCGAGCCTTTACTTCAGCCGGATTTTGCGGCGGCGCTATTGAAACTTTTAAATGAGCGCGGGCTTCACACGGCGATTGAAACTGCATTGCTTGTGCCGGTGGAAAATTTGAAAAAAGTTTTGCCGCATTTGAGCCATATTTTTGCTGACTGCAAAATTTTTGACGAAACCGAACACATACGCGCGACGAAAGTTTCAAACAAGCTGATTAAAAAAAATCTGCGCGAATTGCTGACTTCAAATAAAAAGGAGTGCGTTACAATCCGCACCCCGATGATTCCCGAATACACGGCGACGGATAAAAACGTTGCCGCCATTGCTAAATTTATCTCTGAAATTTTTCCCGAAGTCAATTACGAAATTCTGAATTATAATCCGCTGGCTTCCGCGAAATATCACCTGGTCGGGCGCGAATTTTGCTTCAAGGAAAATCCTAAACGTTTCACTAAGGAGCAAATGAATCATTTTGCCGAAATTGCCCGCTCCAACGGTGTAAAAAATATTTCTATCGACGAATAGGGAGTGTTTTAAATGAAACTGATTATTGACGACGCTCACATTGAGCAAATCAAAAAAAATCTACGAATTTTATCCTGTGGACGGCGTAACGACAAACCCGACGATTTTGGCGCAGAGTGGACGCAAGCCCTACGACGTTTTGAAGGAAATTCGCGAATTTATCGGCGCTGACGCTGAACTCCACGTTCAAGTTGTCGCCCGCACGGCTGAAGGCATGGTTGAAGACGCTCGCCGTATCCAGCAGGAACTCGGCAAAAATACTTACGTCAAAATTCCGTCAATCGCCGAAGGTTTCAAGGCAATGAGACTTCTCAAAGCAGAAAACGCGAATATTACGGCGACTGCAATTTATACGCCGATGTAGGCATTTTTGGCGGCAAAAGCCGGTGCAAGTTACGCCGCGCCCTATATTAACCGGATTGATAATATGGGCTACGACGGCGTTTCAATTGCCCAGCACATTCACGACATTTTTAAAAATAACGATTTGAACGCAAATGTTTTGGCGGCGAGTTTCAAAAATTCTCAGCAAATGTTAGATCTTGCCGAATACGGAATCGGCGCGGCGACCGCTTCACCGGACGTAATTTTTGCGCTGGTTAAAAATGAGGCGATAACTTCCGCTATCGATACTTTCATCAGAGATTTTGAAAAAATTTGCGGCGCGGGCGTCACTATGAAGGACGCTTGACGTCAAATAATTTCCAATTCGTAAGGGGACAATTTTTCTTGCTGCCAATCTTCGAGCGGCTTTTCGGTTATCGCCCCAACGAAATCTTCAATGGCGGCGTAGACAAAATTTCCGTCTTTGGAAAGTTTGCGCGTCTCCAATATCATATAAGCTTGCTTTGAGCATTTTAAAATAATTTCTTTAGTTGCCGCGTCTTCGAGTGTGTAAGTGGACACGGTATTTTTTTCTGCGTTGACGCCGACGACGCCGAGAAAGGCTTTGTCGAAATGATATTTTGAAATTTCCCGATTGGCGATTGTCCCCACAAATCCGTCTCGCCCCTCGGTGAAAGTGCCGCCAATAAAAATCAAATCGTTATGTTCGTCGCCGCGCATTATATTCATAACGTCAATCATGTTGGTTACAATCGTCAAGGAGCGTCCGGCGGTTTTTAAAAATTTCGCCACTTCAATATTCGTTGTGGAAATGTCGAGGAAAATCACTTCGCCATCCTTCAGCATATGGATAATTTTTTTTGCAATTTTTTGCTTGTCAAGCACGTATTTACCTTTACGCTGGTCAACGTAACGCTCCTGGAAATTATCTTCAATTTTCAGCGCGCCGCCGTAAGTTTTGCGAAGTAAACCCTTTCTTTGCAGCGAAGTTAAATCCTTGCGGATACTGTCCGGCGTGACGGCGAATCGAACGCTGAGTTCCTTGACATTCACCGAGCCAATTTCGTTTACCATTTGCACAATCATATTCTGTCTTTCTCTGGGCAGCATATTCGTCCATCCTTCGATTTTTAAATGAATTTGAATTATACATTAAACCTTGAATAAAAGCAAATCAAAAGATTTAGCGCTTGCAAATAAATTCTAAACGTGCTAAACTGCAGGAAAAGCGGTTGTAGCTCAGCAGGATAGAGCAACTGCCTCCTAAGCAGTAGGTCGCGCGTTCGAATCGCGCCAATCGCACCAACTTGAAATTTTCAACTGTCGTAGAAATGCGACGGTTTTTTTGCTAATGGAGTTGATTTTTTTGCGGGAAATATTTTTGGGCGCGGCTCTGATTTTGATTTTAACCGCGTCGAACGCCTTTGCCGCCGCACAATGGCGCGAAAGTCCAAGCGTCTCAACCGATTTTGCGCGGGAAGTTTTATACTACGTCAACGTCGAGCGCGCGAAAGGCAATTTGCAACAGCTGAAACTTGCCTACGATTTGAATAAATACGCCCAAATCCGCGCCAAAGAAATTACTAAAAAATTTTCGCACATGCGCCCGAACGGCAGCGATTGTTTTACCGCCGTCCGCGGCTCTTATAAATTTTTGGGCGAAAATATTGCCGCCGGTCAACGTTCCGCCAAAGCCGTTGTCGACGCGTGGATGAAGTCGCCCACTCACCGCGAAAATATTATGAATCCGCGCTTCAAGGAAATGGGCGTTGGCTGTGTTTACGTTGAAAGTTCGAAGTACAAATATTTTTGGGCGCAATTTTTTCGGCAGAAATGAATTTGACGGCTGAAAATCTCGGCGTGAAAATCGGCGGCAAAGAAATTCTGCGCGAAATAAATTACACATTCGCGGCAGGCAAACGCACGGCGATAATCGGTCCGAACGGCGCGGGAAAGTCAACTTTGCTGAAGGCGCTTTGTCTTTTGAACGAAAAATTTACTGGCGCTGTGAAAATTGACGGCGTTGACATTAAAAATCTCGGCAGAAAAAAACTCGCGCAGGTAATGGCGATTTTGCCGCAAGAGCGCGACGTGCCGCAAGATACCACGGTTCGACAGCTGGCTGAATTTGGCAGATTTCCGCACAGAAAAATTTTCGGCGGTAATGCGGCTGAAGATTCGGCGGCTGTCGATTGGGCGCTGAAAATTACGCGGCTCACCGATTTTGAAAATCGCCAAGTCAAAACTTTATCGGGCGGCGAAAGGCAACGCGCCTGGCTGGCTATGACTCTCGCGCAGAAACCGCAGATTTTGCTTTTGGACGAGCCGACGACTTACCTTGACATTGCACATCAGCTTGACGTTATGGACATTATCAGCGGCGTCAATAAAAATTTCGGCGTCACGATTATTGCTGTTTTGCACGATATTAATCACGTGCGGCGGTATATGGACGAAGTGATTGTTATCAAAAATCACGGGATTTATGCGGCGGGCGCGCCAAAAAAAATCCTCGACGCTGAATCTGTTGCTAAGATTTTTAACGTCAAGGCTGATACATTTTTTAATTCGGCGGGCGACAGTGTAATCATTCCCACTTCAGCGCCAAATTGATTCTAACGCCCATAAACGCCGCCGCGCACGCTTTTAGTATATCACCTACCACGAAGGGCAAAACGGCCATTGTAGCGGCTTCCAGGGGGCTTATATTCAAAATTAAAACCATTGAGATTAAACCGCCCAAATAGGTTACGGGCATTGCGATTAAAATGTTCATTAAGACGTAGCGGCGGAAATTTACGTTGCCTTTGAAGGCGCTCAAAAGTGGATAAGCGATTAACCATGCGAAATAAAATCCGCCCGCCGGACTGACTAGGCGTCCGATACCGCCCGTGCCCGCGAATACCGGCAAGCCCGCCGCTCCCAACAGCAAATACGCCAACACGACCAAAAATGTTTGTTTAGGTGGCAGAATGTAAGCTGTCAAACTTAAAAATATTGTCAATGCGGTTACCATGCCAGGCGTAAATGGCAGCGGAAATACAAAATTTGCTGAAATGCAGCAGAGTGCCACGCACAGCGCCATTTTGGTTAAAATTTTTGTTTGCATTACAAATTCTCCAAGTGTTAGAGAGGCGCGCACGGACGCGCGCCACGCCCGCGCCTAGTCGCGTGATGCGACTAATGCGCGGAAGTTTTCTTTCTTTGCTAAGCGTTTCTTTCTTTCCGAAAAGAAAGAAATGCTGATACAATCTATAAAATTTTCGACAAAAATAATTTCGTGCGTTCGGATTGAGGATTTTCAAAAACTTTTTTGGGAACGCCGTCCTCGACAATATATCCGCCGTCAACGAATAAAAGCCGCGTTCCAACTTCGCGCGCAAAGCCCATTTCGTGCGTAACAATAACCATCGTCATTCCGGTTTCGGCTAATTTTTGCATAACGTCAAGGACTTCACCAACCATTTCGGGGTCAAGCGCCGAAGTCGGCTCGTCAAAGAGCATAACTTTCGGTTTCATAGCCAAAGCCCGCGCAATGGCTACGCGTTGTTGCTGCCCGCCGCTCAATTGGTTAGGATACGCATTCGCCTTATCGCCCAAACCGACGCGGTCTAACAATTCCTGCCCAATCATTTCTGCGCGCGCACGTTCCATTTTCCGAACGTGAATCGGCGCAAGCGTGATATTGTCAATAACCGTCATATGCGGGAAAAGATTAAACCGCTGAAAAACCATACCAACTTCTTCGCGGACTTTGTTAACATTTTCTTCGCTGTCAAGAGGTATCCCGTCAACCGTGATTGTGCCGTCAGTCGGCTCTTCCAAAAAATTCATGCACCTTAAAAGCGTCGATTTACCACTGCCCGAAGGTCCGATTATAACGACAACTTCGCGCTCGTCAATGTGCAAATCAATTCCCTTCAAAACATGCAAATCGCCGAAAGATTTTTTCAGATTCTTAATGTCAATCACAAAATCACTCCAAAAAAATTGGGACGCGCCGTAATTTCGACCGTCCCTTTAAATTTACCTGCGCTTACGCAGTGCCTTTGGTTTGTCAAGAATTTCGCTAAGGATAATCGCATTCATTGCGGCGGCGGGCGTTATTTCCAAATCAGAATTTTTTTCTTCAGCAACGGATTGAATTTCCGGCTGAGTTTTTGTCGCGGAATTTTGAAGTTCGGCCTGCTTTTTTTGCTGATAAAATTCAACAAAATTAAAATCGCGAATTTCCGCCGATTGATTTGGAGCATTCGCCAATGTAGGAAGTTCAAATTCTGAACCTTGCGGCGGGGGTAAATTTGCGCGGCGCTTACTTTCAGAGACCGCTTCAATTATCGTAACAATTATCCACAGCACTACAATAAAAGATATTTCCATAGCGTATCACTCACTTGGCAACGGTTTGAGTTTTCGCCTTTACGCCGGATTTGCTAATGGCAGTACGCATTTCAGTATCGGCTTGAATATTTTGCATGTTGTAATAATCCATAACGCCGAGTTTGCCGTTTTTGAAAGCCTCAGCCATGGCGTGCGGAACTTCAGCCTGCGCCTCAACAACCTTAGCTTCCATTTCTTGAGTGTAAGCCTTCATTTCCTGTTCGCGTGCAACAGCCATTGCGCGGCGCTCTTCAGCCTTCGCCTGCGCGATACGTTTATCAGCCTCAGCTTGATCTGTTTGAAGTTGCGCGCCAATATTGCGTCCGACGTCAACATCGGCAATGTCAATAGACAAAATTTCAAACGCCGTGCCTGCGTCCAAACCTTTGCCCAAAACAGTCTTAGAAATTTCGTCCGGACTTTCAAGAACATCAGTATGATTTTCGGAACTGCCAACAGTCGTAACGATACCTTCGCCGACGCGCGCAATAATCGTAGGCTCGCCCGCGCCGCCAACTAACCGATCAATATTCGCGCGAACAGTAACCCGCGCCTTGATTTTCAATTCAATACCATTTTTCGCAACCGCGCTGACAACCGGCGTCTCAATGACTTTCGGGTTGACGCTCATTTGAACTGCCTCCAAAACATCGCGACCGGCTAAGTCAATCGCCGCCGAACGCTCGAACGGCAAAACAATTTGAGCGCGCTGACTTGCGATAAGTGCGTCGACAACTTTATCGACATTTCCGCCCGCTAAATAATGCGCTTCAAGCTGATTGACATTGACGTCGAGACCGGCTTTGTTTGCTTTGATAAGCGGCATTACGATTTTTGCCGGAGGAACGCGGCGCATCCTCATTCCAATTAACGTGAAAATTCCTACGTGTACGTCCGCCGCCAACGCCGATATCCACAGCCCAATTGGCACGAAATGAAGGAAGACTGCTATGACGACTATTGCCAACACTAGGAAAAATCCTGAGCCTAATAAAAGTTCCATACTAAAAACCTCCTTTAATGGCAAGAAAGGAGCAGGGGCAATTATTTTCACTCCCTACTCCCCAATTTCAGATTTGACGAACAAGCACGCGCGAGCCGTCAACGTTGATTATTTTGACGATATTACCCTGCTTGACAAAAGCGCCTTCGGTAACAACGTCCAGCGGTTCACCTTCGACAGTAACCGTACCGGCGGGGCGCAAGTCCGTGGCGCAAACGCCTATTGCGCCGAGAAATTTCCGCTTGTCGATAACGCTCGTGTAACCTTTGCTGTTTTTCTGACGTTCGCCCAAAACTAAATCGTCAAGCACTGTGGTATTTTTCGTCGGATTGCGACTGCTAACGTAAACCAAAATTGAAATACCCAGCACCGCGCAAGCAAACGCCGCATAAAATATCAGCGACGCGGAAAAAAGTTGAAGACCTACCATTGCTGTCACTCCCTTCCTCACGGAAAAATAATCACCATTCACTGGGTATAATTATTTCTGCATTGGGCTTAGAAATTCCTTCAACCTGCGATTTTTCATTTTCGATTGACGCCAATTCGTTTGCAAATCTCGGAGCAACTTTATCGAGGCGCGCTTGAGTTTCCGCGTTGAGTTCCGGAAGTTTTTTCAAAAGTTCACGATACCAATCAAGCCGCTCTTCGTAATGCTGGCTCAAAAGGCGATTGTGCTTGACGTACTCATAAGCGGCGGTTGCAATTTCGCGGCGCTTATTCGGCTTGTCAATCAGCGCCCGCAATTTCTCGGCAAATTCTTGATTGTTGTTGAAAATAAATCCGGTTTCGCCGTCCTTGACGGTTTGCGCGTAAACCACCGGCGACGCCAACGCCACGCAGCCATTACCGGCGCATTCGATAAATTTCAAATCGGATTTCGAACGGTTAAATTCATTGTCAAGCAGCGGCAACAGCGCAATATCACTTTCGCGCAGAGTTTTTTCGTAAACTTCGTACGGCGCGAATTGCCCGTTGTAATAATTCGGATTGCCGACCAAAGTTTTATTCGTGCTTTGAATCGACTCGAAAAGTTCAGTATTGGCAATGATTTTAAAAGCAAGCTTATCGCCGTACTCCTGCGCGAAGTCGTTGATAACCGGCAGAATCTCATTGAAATCTTTATCGCGGTTGAGCGCGCCAAAAAATATCGTCACGGTTTCATTTTTCGCAAAATCGCGCAGCGGCAAAATCCGCCTAAGCTGATTATGAAAAACTTTGATGTTCGGGTTGTATTCGCGCAGAAAATCAGCAAGATATTCCGTCGAAGTCTGAATGCCATGCACGCCAATAAAATTTATCCAGCCGATTTGCTCGTACTTTTCGCGCCACAAAACCGGATTGTCGTCAATTTCTTCAATGAAAAGATATCCCAACTCTTTGAGCTGCTCGAAAAAAAGTTTGCCGTTGGTGAAACTCGGAAACGAAATGCGCTGATTGATAAAAATTCTGTCGGTGTACTTTTCGGCGCTGAAAAGCCGGTAAGCGTCGCGCGGCTCAGTGGAAATGGTTGTAATATTCGGCTCGGTAACCATAAAAGAATTTGGTGTGTGAATACGAATCGGCGCGCAAACTAATTTTTCACCGATAACAGCTTGAATCACAGTTTTTGGCGGCAATTCGTCCGGCGTCGCTGAAATAATGTACGTGAAAACCGCCGTGTCGATTTTCGCCAAATCCTTAATGTTTTGGGAAATTTCAATTCTGCGGGCGGCGTGAAGTGAACGCAGCAAATTTATTCCAGCGTCGGCTATCGCATTTTCAAGTTCAACTCTGGTTAAGGTTACTTTGAATTTAAGCGGCTGCCCTTCCAAAATCGCCATCACGTTTTCGATAAAGCCGATATTTTCCAGCGAAAAAATCAAAGTCCCACGCGCCTTCAATTTAGCGGCGGCGTCTTTAATCAGCTTGACGAGTTCGTCTTTCGCCATATTTCCGATAAGCGCGCTTTGGATTAAAATCGTGTCGAATTTGCCCTTGACTTTCGCAAAATTTTTCGCCACGGAATAATCGCAGGCGGGCTGAATTTCCAAAAATTTATTTCTGGTAGTTTCAAAATCAGCCGCAACTTCGCCGGTAACTTCAAGTACGGTTTTGGAGCGCGGCGGTATAAAATTTTCAAATGTCATAACGCCCTCCGAATATTATTCCATTTTAAACATTGTTTCCATAGCCTTCGCACCAAAACTTTCGGCGTCAACCGGTACCCACATTTTGCCTTCGTCGTTGTATTCGCATTCCACATTGAAAGTAGATTCGCCCGTCACCTGCAAATCGTTAACGGCGTCAACAATTGCCTGTACAATGAGATTCATAGCCTCGTCCATTGAAGACTGCGCCGCAAAATCAGCCGGAAGGTAGGAAGTTAACTTTTCTTCGTTGAGTTCTTCAAACACGCCGAGAGTAACAGCGACCGTTGCCTTGCCGTCATTTTCGGATACGTCCTGGGTGGTAATGTTAGATTTTTTCAAAGTGTTGATAAACGTTTCGCAAATTCGATTTAATTGTTCGTCGGTAAAGTCAACGCCGTTTGTCGCTTCAGCAAACGATTTTTTAAATGCCGAAGAAATTTGCTGATGGAGTGTTTCTTTTGACATATTTATTCTTTTAAGAGCCGCCTCATCTTCGTGCAAAACCGCTTCAGTAAAAGTTTTAATATCCGCCGCCGGTGAAGGTTTTTCCGACTGTGCAGCATTGTCGCCGCAAGCCGAAGTTAACATTGCTATCAATACCAAAAGTGCCGCTAAAAGCTTAAAGTTTCTCATCATAATTACCTCACTAAACTATACATTAAATCTTCCTGCGCGCGCAAACATTTACCGAGTTCAAAACGCTCAAGAATAGTTTCACGGGCGCGTTGCCCGAGTTGACGGGCGCGTTCGGGGTCGTCAAGCATTTCTTCAATTTTTCGGGCGATGTGATACGGCGAGCGAAATTCAGCCAATTTGCCGTTAACTTCATCTTCCATAACCTCTTGAACCGGCGGAGTCTTCGAGCCGACAATCGGGCAGCCGAAACTCATTGCCTCCAAAAACGACCAGCTCAAAACAAACGGGCGCGTCAAATAAATGTGGCAACTGGACGAACGCAAAATTTTTCTGAAATCGCCGCGGTTTCTCAAGCCAACAAAATGCACGCGCTCAGTGTCATAGCCGCCCTTTTTCTCTTCTTCCTTGAGGTAGGTGGTATCTTTGAGCTGCGCGCCGTAACAAATTCTGTCCTTGCCAACGACGATAACGTGAGCCTTCGGGCGACGCTGAAGTACAAGTCTTATCGCGTCCATAAAGTACGGGAAGCCGCGGTAAATTTCAAAGCCGCGCGAAACGTAGGTAATAATTTCCGTGCCTTCGGGCAAATTCAGCTGAATATCGTCAAGCACCAGCCCGGGACGTTTGCCGCTGGGGTCGGGCGAACAAAATTGCGTATCAATGCCTTCGTGGATTATGTGAAGTTTCGGCTTGTATTCTTCCGGAAATTGCGAATACTGCCACTTGGTCGGCGTCAAGCCCGCCTCGCACAATTCCAAATTCAAAAGATGATGCGCGTTTCTCGTGCGAATTGAAATGCGGTTATTCATTTGCGGAATTTCGTCCGGCCACCAATAACAATCGCTGTCGTCAGCAAGATAGTACCATTCAAAATAGCCGATAATCGGAACTTTCGGGTACAAATCTTTACAATAAAGCGTCGAGCCCCAACCGGTATGCGCAATGATAACGTCCGGCTTAAAATTCCGCTCCTTAGCTAACCACTGCATTGCCCGAACAACCGCTTGCCCTTCGATAACTGCCTCGGCGGCGGGGCGCAAAGGTCCGCAACCTTCAATGTACTTTGTTTCAGCCTCGGTAGGTTTCGCGTACAGTGCCAAAGTCACGCCTGGCAATTGGCTATTGATTGAATTTTCCTTGCTGGCGAAAAGTACGGTGTTTTCCGGATTCCGCGCCAAGTACGGGGCTAAGTGACTCCATTGCGCCGGAAACGACGGATGTAAAAGCAGTATGTTCAACAAAATAAACGCTCCTCTCGTTAATCAAAAAATTTTAACCCATCTGTGAATTATAAAGTTTCGCGTACATGCCATTTCGTTTCAAAAGTTCGTCGTGCGTGCCGGCTTCGACAATTTTGCCCTTCTCAATAACAATAATGGCGTCGCAATTTCTAACCGTAGAAAGTCTGTGCGCAATCATAACCATAGTTCGCCCTTCAGCAATCGGCTCAATATTTTGCATGATAATATTTTCAGATTCATAATCCAGCGCGGAAGTCGCCTCGTCGAAAATCAAAATGCGCGGGTCGGAAATCAACGCGCGGGCAATAGCAATTCTTTGACGCTGCCCGCCGCTTAACAAACTGCCGCGTTCGCCAACGAAAGTATCATAGCCATTTTGAAAGTTGCTGATAAATTCGTCCGCGCCCGCCAATTTTGCCGCCTTCACAACGTCCGCGTGACTTGCATTTGGACAAGCGATTTTGATATTTTCTTCGACAGTTCCGCTGAAAAGTTTGCTGTCCTGCAAAACAACGCCGATTTGACGACGCAGCCACGCCGGTTCAACCTGCGCGATATCAACTCCATCAATCAAAATGCGCCCGTTATCCGGCAGGAACAAACGCTGAATTAATTTAGTCAAAGTAGATTTACCGGAGCCGGAGCGCCCAACGATACCAACTTTCATACCGGCGGGGATTCTCACGTTGATATTGTCAAGAACTTTGCCGCCTTCGGGCGTGTAACTGAAAGCAAGTTTCTCAAGCGCAATATCGCCGCGCAGGCTGGGTAAAGTCGTACGCGAAGGATTAAAAGCCGGTTCAGTTTCTTCATTCATAATATCGCCGAGCCTGTCCATTGAAACGCGAATCTGTTGGAAATATTGCCACTGATTGATAAGGCGCATAACCGGCGCGATTAATTGTCCGGCAATCATTTGGAACGCGATTAATTCACCAACCGAAATTTCGCCTTCCATAACGTAGTAGCTGCCAATCCACAGAATTGCCAGGTTGAACATACTGAACAAAAATGTACCAATCGAATTGGCGATATTCGCAAGGTTAATGACGTTGAAACTGGATTTAACCAGGCGCGCGAGCATTTCTTCATAGCGGCGAATAAAATTATTTTCAACGCTGGAAGATTTAACCGTGTGAATGCCGGTTATCGTTTCAATCAGAAATGAGCGGTTTTCGCTGGCGATTAAAAATCTTTCGTTAATCATGCGCTTAAAAATCGGCGCGACTACCAAATTCAAAATCACGAAAAGCGGTATCATTACCAAAACTACGACGCTCAAAACGCGGCTGTACAGGAACATTACCCCGAAGTACACGACCGCGAAAACCATATCCAAAACTATTGTTAAGCTTGAACCGGTTATGAAGGAGCGCAAAGTCTGCAATTCGCCCAAACGCGAAACCACGTCGCCGACCTGCCATTTTTGGAAATAACTCATCGGCAGCGCCGTGATATTTTTGAACAGCCGCGAAGACAGCGCCACGTCCATTTTTGAGCAGATATTTGTAAAAAGGTACGCGCGCAACGCCATTATCCAGTTTTGAAACAGCGTGCAGATTATCATGCCCAAAACTAAAATGTCGAGCGCCTCGGACGAACGGTGCACCAAAACTTTGTCGATGATATTTTGCACGAAGAAAGGCGAGGCTAAGCCGATTAACTGCAGAATCAGCGACATCCATAAGACACTGCGCAAAAACGGCGCGTATTTCGAAACAACCGGCAAAAACCATTTGAAACCGAATTTAGATTTTTTTTCGTCAAGTTCGTAGCGGCGCGTGAATAAAATTGCGTCGCCCGTCCAGTCAAGCAGTAATTTATACCGCTCGGCTTTAACCGGTCTCTGCGAAAAAACGGGGTCCATTATGTAAATATCGCCGTCGCGAATTGTCGTGATAACAATTTTTCTGCCGGACTTCATTTGAATCAGCGCCGGATAAACAAGCTTTTCTAAATCAGCCTCAGTCAAGCCGCTGTAACTGCGCGCCTTCAATTTCAAATCTCGCGCAGCGCGAACGATCGTCACAAAATCAACGCTGCCTTCGTCCAAAACATAAGCGCGTTCAAGCTGCCGATAATCCGCCGGAATGTTATAAAATTTGGCAATGGCGATAAGGCACGCTAAGCCGGTATCAATTCCATTGACGCGCCCGCCGTCTTCAGATTTAACGTCGGTACTGACGCCGCCGGTTTTCGCTTGACTGGCAGGAACTTTCGCAACGTCAATTTTCGCCAATGCCTGTTTGCCGCCGCCCTGCTTATCGTCGGGTTTTTGCGGAGAATTGCCGCCGCTCGGCACTAAATTTTTATTGTCGTTATCAGCCATTTATCAACGCTCCCTCAAAGCTTCGGAAGTGTAACGGCGGAACGGATCAAGGAAGAAGTCGATAATGCGCTTTTCCTTAATTTTAATTTCCGCGCTAACATTCATACCAACACTGAGCGGCACATCTTCACCAAAAACATCCATAACCGGCGCGCCAATCGGCTCAAGAATCAGCTTGAATTTTTTATTGCGCTCAACGTCGCTGGCGTCATTAACGGCGTCCGCGCTAACTTCAGTAACTTTCGCGTCTACCATACCGAATTTTTGAAAGTTAAAAGTTTCAACCTTGACTTCGGCAATTTGCCCAACACGAATAAAGCCAATGTCTTTGTTATCGGCGTAAACTTCAAATTCGAGCGAAACATCTTCCGGAATAATTTGCATTAAAGCCTGCGCGTCGGTGACGATACCGCCAACCGTATGCACCGCCAAATTGTAAACCCTGCCGCTAATCGGCGCAACTATCGTAGCCATACGCGAATCTTCTTCAGCTTTTTTGATTGATTCGGTGATTGCGTAATATTCTTTTTTAGAGTCAACAAGCGCCGTCATAATATCCTTGCGATATGAGGCGTCGACGTTTGCTAAATTTTGTTCAGCCTCGGCAATTTCCGCTTGAATGCTGGAAATTTCGTCCAACTGAGCCTGCGCGCTTTTCGCATATTCGATTGTCTGATTTTGCTGTTCAAGGAGCTGGAACTCTGAAACTGCGCTTTGATGAAATAAATCAGTCAAGCGGCGTTCCTTTTCCTGCGCGATTTTCAATCCTTCATTGTAGCGTTCGTAAGTTGCCTGTGTCGCACGCAAACGCGCCTCTTTCTGCGCGATAACGTCTTGGCGGCTTTGGCGTTGGGTCTGATAATCACTTGTACGGCTTTGATAAAGCGCCAATTCAGCCGCTAAATCGTGAGCCTCCAAATCCGGATCTTCCTCCGGTATAAAAGGGTCGCCCGTCAATTCCGCAGTCAAACGCTGAATATCCAATTTGTAATAAGCCGCGCGTTTTTTCAAGCTGTCATAATCCGCTGAAGTCGTCGTTGGGTCAAGCACAACCAAAACGTCGCCTTCTTGGACAGTGTCGCCTTCCTCAACGCGAATTTCTTGCACAATGCCCTTGTTTTTGACTTGAACTGTCTTAGCCTGCCCCGAAGGAATAACTTTGCCAGGCGCAACCGCAACTTCATTTATGTGCCCCAAAAAGCCCCACGCTAAGCCAACAACCAGCAACAGCATTATCGACCACATGACGATTCGCCCCGTCGGTGAAGGCGGCGTTTCCGTCACTTCCAATATCGCCGGCAAAAATTCAGTTTCCTTTTCCTTTTCCTCGCCGTGTATAAGCCAATTCCAAAATTTCATTTATCCTCTGCCTTCCTGTTGATCGTGAAGATATTTATACAGCCCGCCCATTGCCATTAATTGCTCGTGCGAGCCGCTTTCAACGATATGACCTTTATCAACAACAATAATCTTATCGCAACGACGAACCGCGCTCAATCTGTGGGCAATGATTAACATCGTCCTTTGCGCGCCGATAGCTCCCATATTGTTAAAAATGATACGCTCAGATTCGTAGTCAAGCGCACTGGTAGCTTCGTCGAAAATTAAAATTGGCGGGTTGGCTAACAAAGCACGCGCAATAGCTACACGCTGACGTTGACCGCCGCTTAGGCTGTCGCCGCGCTCACCAACCTTAGTATCGTAGCCCTCCTTAAGTTCCAAAATAAAATCATGAGCACCCGCAAGCCGCGCCGCGCGAATAATTTCATCCATAGTTGCAGTCGGACGACTCACGGCAATATTATCGCGGACGCTGGAATTGAACAGATAATTTTCCTGCATAACAACGCCGATTTGTTCGCGCAGCCAGCCCAAATTTGCCTCGCGCGTATTGACGCCGCCAACCGTGATATTCCCCATTTCGGGAATGTAAAGATTTTGTACAAGATTTGTCAAAGTGGATTTTCCAGAGCCGGAGCGCCCGACAATGCCGATTTTTTCACCAGGCGCAACTTTCAAATTAATACCTTCCAAAACCAGCGGCAAATCTACGCGGTATCTGAACGAAACATCTTGAAATTCGATAGCGCCGTCGATTCTGTCCGCGCCGCGTTTGCCCATATCCCGAACAATCGGCTCCATTGGCGTATTCAAAATATCTCCAATACGTTCGAGCGCCAAACCGACCTGTTGAACTTTCGGCCACATTGTTAAAAGTTTCGTCATTGGCGCTATCGCCTGTCTTGACAACATTTGGAAGGCGATTAATTGACCGAGCGTAAAGTAGCCGTCCATAACCATATGCCCGCCGTACCACAGAATTGCCATTGAAATTACAACCTGCACCATTCCGCTGAATCCATTGATAAACAGGTTGAATTTGACATTTTCAAAAGTCGTGCGGACGTAGCGCGCCAAAAGATTTTCCCATTTGTTGACGAATTGCGGCTCAATCGCCAGCGCTTTAATCGTTTCGATATTTGAAATGGCCTCAACCATAAACGCGTTATTCATCGCGCCGGTACGCCAGACTGCCTCAATTTTTTTCTTGATAATCGGCACTGCCCAAATATTTTGTACAAGGTAAACCGGAATTGTGCACAGCGCTATCAATGTAAGCGGCACTGAATACCAAAACATAAACGCGATAAATACCACCGAAAAAAATACGTCAAGGATTGTCAGCAAGCCCGTGCCTGTTAAAAATTCGCGGATTTGCTGCAACGCTCCCACGCGCATTAACGTATCGCCGACGCGGCGTCTTTCGTAATACGGCAACGGCAGGGCGATTAAGTGTCGGAATAATCGCGTTCCCAAAATCGCGTCCAGTTTGTTCGTCGTGTGATTCATTACGTACTGTTTAACCAGCGTAAGTAGCGATTGCATGAAGAAAAACAGCACCATTGCCGTACCAATTACCGTCAGCGTCGAATAGCCGGCGTTGCCGATAACTTTATCTATGATAACCTGCGTAATGAGCGGAAAAGCTATGCCCATTAATTGCAGGAAAAATGACGCAATTAAAACTTCGCTGAGCGGTCGCTTATAGCGTTTCATAACTTTCATAAACCAATCGACATTGAAACGCTTTTTAAAATAAGTCCAACTGAATGCCGCAGAAAAAATTAAAAGTTCATTTGACCAGCTCTCTAAAAATTCCTTAGTTTTCATCGCAATTGGCTTATTTTGCCGCGGATCGATAATCAGCAAAACTTCGTCGTTTGCGCTGCCGATTGCGATATACGCGCCGTCGTTCATTTTCGCAACGGCGGGGTATTCAATTTCGCGCAGTTCGTCAACAGTCGGGCGAATAAGCGTGCTCCGAATATTGTACTTGCTGGCGAATTTTTGAAGTTTTTCCCAATCCAGTTTATCGTCAGTATCGGGGTTTTCGTTGTAAATTTTTTCCAAATCTTTGACGCCAAAATGTTGCAGAACTTTTAAAACCGAGATAATCCCTGTTCGATTTGCAACCGAGGATTGATTTTCAGGCATATTTCTATATGATGCTCCCTTCGTGGAATTTGCAATGTAAAAAAACCGCCGTCAATCCAAAAAGAAAGACAGCGGCTATTTTTTAATTTGAGATTAAAGCTCAACGGAATTTGCGCTTACGAGCCGCCTCTGATTTTTTCTTCCGGCGGACACTTGGTTTTTCGTAATGTTCACGTTTACGAACTTCAGCGAGCGTGCCTGCCTTTTGACAAGTACGCTTGAAACGACGGAGAGCACTGTCAATGGATTCGTTTTTTCCAACTTTAACTTCATTAGCCACGGTTATCTTCCCTCCTCCCGCTTCAAAACTAAAGCTCATTACCGCGCTATTGTACCACTTAGTTTGTTTAACGTCAACGCCGCCGTTAAAAATTTGGTGGTCAATCGTCCAATTTAATCAGCAAAAATTCCTCTTCCTCAACGCTGAGTTGCACACCTTCCATCATTTTTTGGACGGTAAGCTTAAATTTATCCGCTTTTCCTATAAAATTCTTATCGTACATAACGCCCAATTCATTAAACGTTTGTTGCGCGTTGTCAATATATTTTTGCTCAAGCGGATTCGGATAGCGCCGGTCGCAAAGCAAACCTATCGCCAAAACGCAGCTGATAAATTCGGATATCAGCAATTTTTTCGAACGAAGAAGTTTTAAAAGTTCCGTGACGATTTTTCCCTTGTTGATTGAAGAATAATTC
Organism: uncultured Selenomonadaceae bacterium; assembly: GCA_905235685.1. Lineage (GTDB taxonomy): Bacteria > Bacillota > Negativicutes > Selenomonadales > Selenomonadaceae > Quinella. The sequence continues at coordinate 28,343 of CAJOMO010000004.1, read as the reverse complement.
GGGCGCTCGTCATTAAGTCGAAAAGCCGTCCCCAATGCATGAGCCGATTGTTGCAGGTGATTTTTAATATTTTTCAGTGCAAGGTGGCTGTCCTGCTGAAATTCTTCGTAGATCCATTCAACGCAGGTTTTGGTTATGGCGTGCGTATAAAGATTCGCCAATTTAAATTGTTTATAATCGTGCAAACTTCTGAGCCTGTCTAAATCTTCGTCGCTCCCGCACATTGACAAAGTATAAATCGCCTGAATTTTCGTGTTGACGGCGGCTCCTGTTAATAAAGCGCCGTGAAAAGTCATTGCGTATTCAAGTTGATCCATACACAGATTCGCAAGGCGGCGTCTTTGCGCGTCCGTCCATTTCGCGCAGATTTTTCGCCCAATAATTTCACAATGCATTTTAAAAATCTCATTGCTTCCATTGTCGCGGAACATTTGAAGGAGCGGCTCGGCAAAATCTTCGGGATTGGCGGCGTTGAAAATTTGATTTTTCTCATAGCGAATATTTTTTGAATAGTTGCTGATAGGCGAACCGCGTTTTTGGGCGCTCGCGATTTTTTTGCAGTTGCCAAGAATATTATTAATGACTTCGTTAGCTTTCAATTTTATTCGCGTTGTTTCAATTTGGGGTTTGGAAATTGGAGACGGAGAATGTTTGTCTGCGATGGCAATTTCGGTTGTGCCTTCGTCAAGAATTTCTGAGCCGTCAACATTTTTGCAGGTATGGGTATTAATGCGGAGAATTTTTTGTTCATTCATATTCACGGTAAAAACAACGAAAGTTTCAGTTTCGTAACTGGAATATTTTTCGGGAAAGTTGAGATTTCCTTTGGCGATGACGATATAATCACCGTCATTATTTTTGCGGGCGATAGGTATGCTGATTTTATTTGTTTTGGCGGGAAGTTTAAATCCGGTGAAAATTCCCGATTCATAGGGAAGTTTCGTGCCGGTTGGAATAATTTCTTCATAGCGGTTGCCCTGCGTGACAAGGTACAGGCTGTCCGGCAAAATTGTTTGGACGGTGTTAATGTACGGCGTTTGAACAGGCGCGATTTCAACTTGAGAAAAATTATTCGCGGCAATTTTTTCTTCGTATTTGTGGCGAAAATAATGGTAAACCGCCGCGCCGCGCGCCACTGCTTGATCGGGGTCAAGAGCTACAATCGGCTCAAATCCGAAAAATCTCCTTAGCCTGTCGACGACCATATAAAAGCGTGACATACCGCCATTCATAATCACCGCGTCAATTTTAAAATCGTCAGTTCCGAGTTTATCGGCACATTTTTTCAGCACATCGAGAATCGGGAAAATAATATTTTGCGTGCCGTAATTTTTTGCAACGGCGTCAAGATTTTTAAAATCGGCGAATTTAAATTCTTCGCCCATAAATACGCGCCAAATTTTTTCAAGTTCCTGGGTTGTAAAGCTGTCGTCATAGGCGTAACCGGTCGCGTTGATATTTCCGCCGACGGGATAATTATCTTCGTCGTCGCCCCAGGCGTCAGCGTTTTCGCCGGAGTTGCCGCTTTTATCCTCGCTAACTTGAATTTTCAGTTCCTCGGCGTGACTCAAAAGTTGCGGTTTGACGGCGGATTCTTCGCGCCGAATCAATTGAACAATATCAGCGTGCGTGTGGTACTGATCCAAATACCTCATGAACATTGCATTTGCCAGGAGCAAATCAAAATCGTCGCCGCCCAAAAGTGTATAGCGATTGATAGCTAAATCTTCGACGTTCAAAATTTCCGGCGCATCTTCGCGGCGTGAAATTTTATGCAAAGTGATATCGAGCGTTCCGCCGCCCAAATCGAATACCATAACATTTCTTTCGGCGCTCAAATCCAAAATGTTGGTTGAAATTTCGCCGTTGTGAACTTGATTAACAAAATCGTAAATGACAGCTTGCGGTTCGGGCAAAAGAATTTCGCGCAGTGAGCCGTCGCGGTTGTAAATATTAATTCCGGCGAGGCGCGCCGCCTCCAAAGTTGCCTGGCACATAACGCTGTCGAAACTTGCGGGAACAGTTATCACCGCGTCGGTAATGCTGTCTTGTCGACTAGTTTTTGCCGCGCTTTGAAGCATATGCCTCAAAATTCGCGCAGAAATTGCCGCCGGCGTTTTATCGGGAATATTCGGGTCAAGTCCATCGGCTTTGACGTTACCCATTTGGCTTTTAATGGATTTTGCAACCAAATGCGGGCGAATTGAATATCTGCTTTTCGCAAAATTGCCCACAATCGGCGCAAAATTTTTCTCCTCGTTGTAATAAACACAACTCGGCAAAGTCAAATCTCTCCTTGTCGTGAATTTGAAATCGCGCCCGAACATGTCAATTGCGCGATCAATTCCAACAACTTTGCTGACAATATCACCATTCAGTTTAACATTTATTGTCGCCAAAACGGAATTGGTCGTTCCCAAATCAATTCCAACGCACAAATCATTGTGCTGTTCGTTGCCAATATTGATAACCATAAAATCGCCTCCAATCGACTATTTGTCAGCGTACTCTTTGAGCCGCGGACGGGAAATTTGAATATCCTTGCTTTTGTAGTACCAGCCAGGCGAAAGAACTTTCAGCTTTTTAATTTCTTCCGCGTCGGCGTAGGGTGAGCCTTCGTAATCGCCGGAATAATTTTCGATATCGCCGGCTTTCATCGAATGAACTGAACCGAGTTTCATAATCGGATTAATTTCATTGTCGCGCACAAATTTAACGAGATTGTCAATCAAGATAAAAAGCCCGCTAATTTCCGGCGGCAATTCCACATTTTGCTTGCGGAGTTTTTGAATACCGCCGCGAACATTTATCACCGCGTCCAAAATGCAACCGTACCTTTCGGAATTTAACCGCGCAAAAAAATCAGCAATTTCATTTTGGTGATTTTCTTCAAGGCGTGCGTCAAAATCTTCCTGCAGATCCTTAACAAGCATTTCGTTTCGCGCGAGTTCGTCTTTGAGGCGCTCGCTCTCGGTGCGTTTGGGATTTTTATTTTTGCCGCGATTTTGGACGCCGCAAATATCACGCAGAAAATCATTCATATCGTAGCGAATGTATTGGGCGTAAATTCTGCCGAACTTTTCAAAATTAATCAAATCGTCGCCGATATTAATCTCGGGGTGCATTTGATAAAACATAAGGCAAAAAACTTTGCTCTTAATCCGCCAATAATCGTAACTGCCTTGAAGTTTGAAATATTTTTCGCTGTCCTGCTCATTGCGCGAAATTAAAGCTTGAACAAACGCGTCGACAGCCGAAATAGCCCAATTGACAAGTTCGTCGCGGCTATCCATAGTTGTAATTGAATTGGAGCGGAAAACGCGAATCACAGCCTCCTCGTCGGTGTTGTAATTGTATTTGTCATTCAATTTTTCAACGCAATGTTTAGCGCTGAGGTGTCTGTCTTCGCAGAGCAATTTGAAAACGCGGCTCTCGAAAACATAATCGACTTCCGAATGGCTTGACAAATTTTTTAATCGCCTGTTAATCCCGTTGTGAACAGTGTCGATAAATTTTTTGATAATCGGCTCTTTGGCATCCAATTTGACGGTATTTTTTTTCAAAGCGGTAACCCTCCTCAAATTTCAAGCGGCTGATAAAGTTCCGGAAAAATAAAATTCGTGCGCGAATCCGGCTCTTTGATTAAAATTTGCTCAATTGTTATATCGGAATGGAAAATTTTATCCGGCGGGCTGTGGACGACAAGGCAAATTTCCGGATTAATTTTCCGAACAAAATTCACAACGGCAGAAAAATCGTCGTGCAAGGAAAAATCGCAATTAATAATTTCGCAGTTCCAAAAACGCGCCGATTCAGCGGAAATAATCACACTCGGTTTAGCCGGAAATTTTTTCAGCGGATGGGCGCGCTCCTGCATAATTTTCAAATTCAGATTTTCAAAGCAATAAACCATATCCATAACCTTGTCGCTCAAAAAAATTTCTACGTCCGGCAAAAATTTATTCAGCAAACTCAAAAGTTCGATGCCTTTGCTAATCTGATTTACTTGACAGCAGGCGATTCTGCCGCAACTCAAGCTGTAGCGAATTTGCCGGAGGATTTTTTGAAAAGCGGCGTCATTTGTCCGATAAAAATAATGGCGCGCGTGGAGTCCGCAAAGAATCAGCACGTCAATTTTAACTTTCGGTAAAATGGCGGCGTTGACAAGCGGCGTTGCGAAGGTTGAATAATCGCCCGTGTAAAGAATATTTTTGCCGCCGAATTTGAAAAGTACCATCATTGCGCCTGGAATATGCCCCGCCTGGTGAAATGACGCCGAAATATTTTCAAGCGGAATTTCCTGCAAAAAAGACACGCGCGAAATATTGTCCTGCGCGCGCCGCGACAATCTGTCGCCGAGCTGAAGATTCATTATCTGCCAAGTGAAATTAGTCATGTAAACATTAGCGCGTTCATTGAGCTGCAAAAAATCCGGCAAAGCGCCAATGTGATCCATATGCGCGTGCGAAATGAAGACGTGAGAAATTTGATGGAAATCTTGAATGAAAGGCGCGTAAAGCAGCTCATTAAATTTAGGCGCGAAATAAATTCCTTCGTTTCGCCCGTAGCCACAATCCAGCAAAAAATTTTCGCCGCCCAGATTCAGATAATAACAGCTCGCGCCGACTTCCTGCGCGCCGCCTATCGCCATGAAAATTATCTTCCCGCTCGTAGCCAAATTCTCACCACCTTAAATTTGAAATTATTCTAACAGCCAATTAGAAATTTGTAAATGTAAATTTGAAATGTGCGGGCTTGACAAAATAAATTTTCGGTGTTAGAATTGCCGCGTTGTGAAAAATGCTGGCTTAGCTCAGTTGGTAGAGCAGCGCATTCGTAATGCGCAGGTCGAAGGTTCAAGTCCCTTAGCCAGCTCTGAATAAAAAAATCGCCCCGAAATTTATCGGGGCTTTTTTCGTGCTTGAATTACCGGCGTTTGTTGCGTCCGTTTTTGTTTTTGTCCTTAGGCTTTTTGATGTACTGTTCGTAAAAATCTTCAACCGGCATAAATAAATACCGCACGCCTTCAATGAAACTGATAAAACCAGGAACAAATGTCCAGCAAAACAAAAGGTACAAAATGCCTTGAAAAGTTTTACCTTGATAAAATTTGTGCGCGCCGATTGAGCCCAAAAATAACGCCAGCGCCGATTGAACTAACTTTTTCTGAATAATCTCCGGACGCTCATTTTCCGGAAACTCAATCAAATCGTCGTCGTCGTCATCGTAAATGCGGCGGCGGCGCGGCTGAATGGGCAAATTTCGGCGCTCAATTCCGCCCAGCGGTTGATTCAACAAATCCGTATCAATTCGCACGTTTCCAAATTCGTCAATCTGCCCGATGTCGACAGTTTTTCGCTTAATACCTTCCGCGTCAAGCTGCTGTTCCATAACTTTCAATTCAGCCTCGGCGGAAATCATTTGGTCGTTAAGCACGTGTTCAAATTGGTCTTCATAGGCGTCGTCAAGGGCGGCGAGTGTCAATTTCATTCGCGCCTTCAAATCGCGGACGCGATCAGTCGAAAGTTCGGTTTCCTCCAAATCTTGATACTGCTTGACGATTTTAACTGCGCGATCTTGATAATAATCGATAAATTTATAAGCCAGCGGGATTCGGTCGGGATTTTTTTCAAGGTTAGCCAGCAACTTTTTGGCAATGCGTTGCATACGGGCAAGTTGCGCCGCCAATTCGCGGTCTGTAATTTCGTGGCGCGCCTCTTCCAAATATTTAAAATCAGCCATCGCCTTATCGAAGTTTTCCTGCAAATATTCAGCCCTATCCTCTTCGAGTTCCTCTAAATCCAGTTGCGGCGTCCGATTTTTTTTCCAATCCCAAAACGCCTTGCCGCCGAATATTACCGCGACCGTCGACAAAATTACCAGTAAATAATCCACGGGGACACCTCCTCAGCTGAATTTTATCACATTAACGCGAAAGAGAATAGTATCAATCGAACTCAATTTTCCGCTGATTAAAATGTACCGGCACCAATCCAATTTCTTTGGCGAAATCCAGCGCCTTATCGAAATACGCGCCGATAGCCTCTGTTCGGTGAGCGTCCGAGCCGATTGTGATAAATTTTCCGCCGAAATTTTTGTACTGCGAATAAACCGGAACGAGCTCCTTCAAGCCGCGAATCGTATCAAGGCGGCGGGTGTTCAGCTCAAGAATTTTCCCGCGTTCAACGAGAATTTTCAGCACGGCGTCAATTTCGGGTTTGAAAGTTGCGTAGTCAATTTCGGGGTTTTCATAAGTGGCGGCGCGGCAAATATAATCGATATGCCCGAGCACGTCAAAATCGGCGGTGGAAATTTCTTCAACCATCGCGGCAAAATATTTCCGGTAAGCCGTCATTTTGTCTTTATCGGCGTAAAAAGCGGTGTTGTAAAGGTCGGTATCGTCGACAACGTGAATTGAGCCGATAACCAAATCGAAATTCGCCTGCGCGATAAAATTTTCATTCAGCTCTCGCGCAGATTTCCACAAACCAATTTCAACGCCGAGTTTAACTTTGTCGCTGCGGAGATTTTTATATTCAGCCATGTAAGCCGCTGCGTCGAAAGTAAAATCCACGTCGCCAGGTAAATTGTAATCGTAATGCTCAGTAAAAATAATTCCGATATTCAAAGCCTCTGCGCGGACAATGGCGTCCTGCGCGAGCATTTTGGAATCGGCGGAAAATTTTGTGTGGCTGTGACAATCAAAAATCATTAAATCACTCCTTCAAGTGGCGTCAATGGCTTTTTTATAAGCCGCCAATGCCTCATCTTTTTTACCGGCGGCTCGATAAATTTCAGCCTGCAAAAGATAAATATCAGCGCCAATCGGCAAATCAATATTAGAAATTCGATCAATGCAGTTCAAAGCGATATCGCGCAGGTCGTTTTCGCTACAATATTTCGCCAGACTAAACAAAACATTTTTCAGGAATCGCCGGAACGACAAATGCACAGCGCTGTGATTCCCTTCAGCCTGTAGAAACAAATTGTACACCTTATCGATTTCAGCATCGCCCATGGTCGGAAAAGCGCGCGTTATAGCCTTTTGTACAGCCACGCTCAAAATTTCCGAATCCAGGAAAAAATTTTCGCCGCCCAAAATTAATTTCAAGAGCTCAATGAGTTTCTTATCATAAGTTTTCAAATCTTCAGCATAGAGCACACTGCCTATAAAAAATTTCGTCGCCGCTCTCCAATTTTTAATTTGAATCAGACAAAAAACTTGCTCAAGGGCGCATCTGGTATCGGTGAATTTTTCGTCCGGCTGAAATTCTTTCGCACGGTAAAATTCATTGACAAAATTTATTCCGTAATCGTAGCCCGTCCATTGGTGAACAACCGCCGGCATACCGCCATCTTCGCGCAGAATTTTATCGCCTTTGACAAAGCCCACGTGCGGTGTTCCAATCACGCCCAGATTTATAAACGCGCCGGTTTCAACATTGCTCTCAATTAAATTTTCAATCGGCAGCTGCTTATTGTAAATCAGATAATTCATCGCCGCCTGTTCGTCGCCCCAAGTATCGCTGTTTTTGAGCAACTCGGTCATTTTCTTAAAAAAATTTATCATTTCCACGCGCGAACCGAGAACCATTCCGCAACAAATAACTAATTTGTCTTTGATTTGCTGATAATCGTCCTCGCTGAAAATATTTCTGAACCATTGCGAATCGTACCCGCTAGTTTGATATTTATATTTGGTCGAGCCATAAACCAGAAAATTTTGATACCCGATATAATTTTCAAATACATTGCCCTGAAAAATCACGTCGCGAATATCCGTAACAAAAATTTTATCGTATTCAGAATGAACGTCCAGAAAATTTGTGTACATTTCCCAGCGAATATTTATCACGAGTTTGTCTTTGAATTTATCTGGTATTTGAATTAAATTAATGCCCCCCCGCCGAATTTAAGCACTGCAAAGTAAATTCTGATAAATCGTCAACAAACAAAACCAAATCGGCGTCCGGACAATTTTTTTTTATAGGAAATTATGAACGGCTCAAGGTCATACCAGCCGTAACCTTTGGCGACGCTCATTATGAGATTTTTCATAGTTTAATCCTCGTGGTGGTGATGGTGAATTTCCTTGCCGCGAATGTCTTTAATCGCCTTAGCAACGTCAGCCGCGCCGAAAATTGCACTGCCCGCAACTAAAATATTTGCGCCCGCCTCGCGTGCCAAAACCGAAATTTCCGCGTTAATGCCGCCGTCAACTTGAATATCGCATTCGGTTTCCATTTCCTGAACCATATGATAAAGCATGTGGATTTTGCCGAGCATTGACTCAATGAAACTTTGTCCGGCGTAACCAGGATTAACCGTCATAACCAGCGCCATATCTGCGTCTTCAATCAATTCTTCGACAGCTGAAAGCGAAGTACCAGGATTGAGCGCAACGCCGGCTTTACAATTCAGCGCGTGGATTTGCTGAATAACTCTGTGCGGGTGGCGCGTAGTTTCGACGTGGAAAGTGATAATGTCAGCGCCCGCGTCGGCGAAAGATTTAATCTGCGTCTCTGGATGTTCAACCATTAAATGCACGTCAAAAACAATGTCAGAAACTTTGCGCAGGCTCTTAACGACCGGCGCGCCAATCGTAATTTCCGGTACAAAAGTCCCGTCCATAACGTCGATGTGAATGTACTCAGCGCCCGCCGCGGCAACTTTTTGGATTTCGTCCGCCAAATGCGAAAAGTCCGCTGAAAGTATCGAAGGCGCAATTATCGTAGCCATAAAAATTCCCCCTAAAATTATTATCGAAAATTATATTACAATATCTGAAAAGATTATCGGCAGTTTTGAATTTAAGATTTGGTAAATTTGAATTGCAATTTGGCGCATTTGCGGGTGAGCGCGCTTCGACGTCCTAAGTTTCAAAAAATGCCGCCACTCGCGCAGATTTGCCGTCATAAAAATTTCCGTCTTCAGCGAATTTGGCAAAATCGAACGCGCTTCTTCGGGCTTTGCGCCGTTTTTACGCATTGAAAGATATGTTTCTTCAAGCCGCTGCATAGTTTCACGCCACAGCAAAAAATTTTCGTCGTCGTCATTCCAAAAACACGGCTTAATGAAAGTCAATTCGCCGCCGAATTTATCGCCGCTGTAATCGCAATAGCGAGAACTTTCCTGCGAATAACTTGCTAATCTATGCCGGACAATTTCGTGACTGACACCGCGGTCGCAAATAATTTTAAAAGTAATGCTGACGTGTTCAATCACCGATTCGTGCCCGCTCTTAATGATATTCGCGATAAATTTTTCGGCGCTGGTATCTGAAATATTCGATTCGGATTTGTAGCAGACACGACCGGCGCGCTCAATGTGCCGCATAATTTCAGCCGCGTCTAAATCCTGCGCGAGTTCGACTGAAGGCTCAATAATTTTCAAATCGGTTTCGCCTCACTTTTTATTTTTGTAAACAAGGTTGTCTTTGACGGTGAAATTGTTATTCGTCAAAAATTTTTGGACTTTCGCGTTCTTGCCGAGGATTTTCAAATCGCGCAATATCGTAGACAAAATATTTACCGCGATACCGTCAACGAACGGCATTTCGTAACTGGTGTTTCCGTGCGTGACTAAAATAAATTCAAGGCGGGTTTCATTCGCCTTAATAAATTCGCGTGCCTGTTCGGAAATTTTGTCCAAATCGATATCGCTGCCGGAAAAATCTTCCTCGTCGCGGAAATAAACTTTGTCTGCGCGAAAATCTAAAAAGCTGTCGGTAATAATTTTTCGCGAATCGATATTGTTGCCGGAAATTCCGTAACTAACCAGCAGCTTTGAAAAAATCTCAAACGGCATACCGTTGACGAAGGGAATTTCGCGCAAATCATTTCCGTGTTTAATAAAAATCGTCCTTGTATCGGCGGCGCGTTCGACAAAATAATCGATCACCGCGTCGGACGAATCCGTTTGAAAAATTTCTTCTTCGTCGCGCAGAAAAATTTGCTCGTCAACCTCTTTCAAGAAACTGTCGGCAATGACTTTATCGGGCGAATCCTTTTTGTCAATAATTTTAAAATCGCGCAGGACATTTGCAAAAGTCGTGGCGTTGATACCGTCGATAAACGGAATTTCGAAAAGTTTATCAGCCTGCTTGACGAAAATAAATTTGACTTGAGCCGCGCGGTTTACGAAAAAATTTTTGGTATTCAGCGGCAAGTTCGCGCAGATTTTTTGAATTTTATTCACGTGAGCGGCGGGCGGCGGATTTTCCATAGGTTCCTCGATACCTTTCTTTTTAGCAGAGTGATTAACGGGCGCAGATAAATTACTGCGAAAATCGACCAGTTCAACCAAATCGGGATTAATCCGCAAATCGTACAGCAAAGCCTTTAAATTTTTGTGACCGTTGCCGTCCGAAACCAGGATAACTTTTTTCTGCTTGTCAGTGGCAAGTTTAATCGCCGGTAAAAAATCCCTGTCGCTCGAAACCAAAATTATGACTTCGACTTCCGGCTCGGCAAAAATCGTTTTGGCAATTTCCGTACAGAGCCAGGTATCGGCGGAATTTTTCCCGTAATAACAATTCTGGAAATTGTAAAGTTCGCCAACTTCCCTGTACTTGTTAGAAATGGCGTCCTCTTTGCCGATAATGTTAACGCTGTTTATGGAATATTCGCCGCTGAATTTTTTGACCGCTTGAAGTCCAATTTCCGGCTTAACATTTTCTGCGTCGATAAAAATTTGTGCGCTCAATTAATCTCCCAACCGTTTTTATTGCATTGTATCACTTTTCGATTTGTTTTGACAACGCGGCTACTTGAAATATTCGAGAATCGCCATAACAAAATACGTAAACCCCGCCGCGATTAATGGACCGACGGCAATTCCCTTGAAAAAAAATACGCCCGCCATCGTCCCGACAATCAGCGCCGGAATTACATTCGGGTTCGACTGCATTAAGGGAACGCCCACGCCGCCTGCCATTGCCGCCAAAAGTCCCGCAGTTACCGCCACAATTCCTATCACTGATTTGAACGAATTTATCATTGTCGAAATTGTGACTGTGCCGTTGGCGATTGGAACTAAAACTGCTGCCGTCAAAATTATTATTCCGAAATTCAAACCGTGGCTGCCCAAATAATTCAGCATTTCCGCCGGTAAGAAAAATTTTACCGCCAAAACTATCAGCGCCGCGTAAACCACCGTCATATTGTGACCAACGACGCTCAAAATTAAAACCGCCAGCAGCGTTAAATATTCGCCGCTCATTTGTAGCCGTCCGGATTATTTTTGTGCCAATTCCAGGCAGTGGCGATAATTTTTTCCACGTCAGAAAAGCGCGGCGTCCAGTGCAAAATATTTTTCGCCTTATCGCTTGAGGCAATTAATTTCGCGGGGTCACCTGCGCGCCGAGCGCCAATTTCAGTCTTGATTTTTTGACCGGTAACTTTTTCCGCCGCCGAAATAATTTCCTTGACGGAAAAACCGCGCCCGTTACCCAAATTGAAAATGTCAGAATCGCCGCCGCCGCGAAGATAATTCAGCGCCAAAATATGAGCGTCCGCCAAATCCAAAACGTGAATATAATCGCGCAGGCAAGTTCCGTCGTGCGTGGGATAATCCGCGCCAAAAATCGTAATGTGATCGCGTTTGCCCAATGGAACTTGTAAAATCAGCGGTATCAAATGAGTTTCGGGGCTGTGATCTTCGCCAATTTCGCCGCTTAAAATCGCGCCCGCCGCATTAAAATATCGCAGGCTCACGAAGCGCAGATTTTTTACCCAGCGAATCATCCGCTCCATAATCAGCTTAGATTCGCCGTAGGGATTTGTCGGCAAAGTTTTATCAGTTTCTTCAATCGGAATTTTTTCCGGCTCGCCATAAACCGCCGCCGTCGAACTGAACACGATTTTATCAACGTCAAATTTCGTCATTGCCTCCAACAAAATCTGCATACCGCCGACGTTGTTGTTGAAATATTTCAGCGGATTTTGCACGCTCTCACCGACAAGCGAATTTGCCGCAAAATGTATCACCGCTTCAATCTTGTTTTCGCGAAAAATTTTTTCGAGAATATCGGCGTTGCGAATATCGCCCTCATAAAATTTCGCCGCAGGATTCAAAGCGCCGCGATGTCCCGTCTGCAAATTATCAACAATCACAACTTCCTCGCCGCGCCCAATCAATTCAAAAACCGTATGCGCGCCGATATAGCCCGCGCCGCCACATACCAAAATTGCCATAAATTTTCCCCCTAAATCATTAACCGAATTATTTGTTCGACTGTTGCCGAAATATTTTCCTGCGTCGTTGATTTCCGCATTGCCGCCGCTAAATCCATTGGCTCGCGCAGAATTGAAAATGCCGCGTCAATTCCCGCACCGCCATTAAATTTTTTCACGCCGCCGCCTATCGCCACAACTTTTATTTTCGGATTGAGCGATTTAGCCAATTTCGCCACGCCCGCCGGTGCTTTTCCCTGCAATGTTTGAGCGTCAATTTTACCTTCGCCCGTTATCAAAATATCAGCGTCGCGCAGGTCGTCAGAAATTTTCAGCACGTCCAAAATCAAATCAACGCCTGGCACAAGTTCCCCATTCAAAAAAACTCTGAACGCAAAACCTAAACCGCCCGCCGCGCCGTCGCCCGCCACAGAAATTTTTTCCGGCGCGCTAAGTTCGGCAAAATTTTTTATCCAGCCGTCCATAAGTTTGACAGTTTCAGAATCCGCGCCCTTTTGCGGAGCGTAAACAGCACTGCAGCCATTTTCGCCCGTCAACGGATTTTTCACATCGCAGGCAATACGAAATTTACAGCCGCGAAATTTATCAGTGCGCTGAATTTTTTTCACATTCGCCAAATCGCGCCCGAAAATTCCAGTGCCAAAATCAAAGCCCAGTGCCGTCAACATTCCCAGCCCACAGTCATTCGTCGCACTGCCGCCAATCCCAATGATAAAATTTTTGCAACCGTCCTGCACTGCGCGAAGAATCATTTCGCCCACGCCAAAAGTTGTTGTATTTAGCGGGTTTCTAAGATTTTCGGGAACGAGCGCAAGCCCCGCTGCCGACGCCATTTCCATTACCGCCAAATCTCCAATCTTGCCGTATTCAGCGGAAATTTTTTCGCCGAGTGCGCCGGTAACTTCAACAGTTTTAATTTCGCCGCTCAAGCCGTCAGTCAGAGTTTTGCACGTGCCCTCGCCGCCGTCCGCCAACGGATAAACTTTCACGCAAATATTTTCGTCAGCATTTCGAATACCAATTTCAGCCGCGCGCCCCGCCTCCAAACTCGTCAAACAGCCCTTGAAACTGTCAATCGCCACAACAATTTTCATCGCTCAACCTCCGGCAAAAAGTTTCGTCTGCTCGCCGATATTTTCAGCCCGCACAAGCCCTTCGCCAACCAAAATTCCGTCACAGCCAATTTCGCGCAGTTTTCGAACGTCAGAAATATTCATAACGCCGCTCTCGCTGATAATGACGCGGTTTTTGTCGACGTGCGGAAAAATCTCCAGCGTGTTATCAATCGTCGTTGTGAAAGTTTTCAAGTTACGATTATTTATGCCGATAAATTTTGCCGCCGTGTCCTGCGCGATTTTCAAATCTTGTTCGTCGTGAATTTCAATCAGCGCGTTCATTCCCAAATTCCAGGTTACGCTCAAAAATTTTTTCAATTCGGCGGGTGTCAAAATCCGAACGATTAAAAGCACGGCGTCAGCGCCGATTGCCCGCGCCTCGTAAATCTGGTATTCGTCGATAATAAAATCTTTTCGGAGGAGCGGCAGGTCGACTTCTGCGCGAACTTTTATAAAATCTTCGTTGCTGCCCAGGAAATGTTTATCGGTATGGACGGACAACATCGCCGCGCCGTTTGCCGAATAAATTTTCGCCAATTCAAGGACGCTGTGAGTTTGATTGAGCCTGCCCTTCGCCGGCGACTGCAATTTACATTCGGCGATTAACGACCACGCGCCTTTGGAAATTGCCTGCGCCATTCTGAATTTGCCGATTTGGATTTCGCGCAGAATTTGTTCGAGCGGCTTTGAGATTTTCGCCGCCGCCACTGTTAATTTTTTCTCGGCAACTATTTCCGCTAAAATGTCTCGCATAAAAACCTTCCTTTACGAAATGAAAATTATTTGATATACTTTTGTCGTTATGGATAAATTAAAAAATCAGCGCGGATTGGCGGCGCTCGAAATTATTTTGGCAACGGCGATAATCGCGATTCTTGCAACAGTCACCGTTCCGAAAATGGCGCGCGTCCTCGACAAAATTTCTCTGAATTACGAAATGAAACGCCTCTACAGCACTTTGCATTTTACGCGCTCTGTCGACAAATTAACCAAGTACAACGTCTCGATTTTCACCAACGTATTTGATACCGGCGCGGGGCGAGTTCGGCTGCATATTCAAAAAACCAATTATTTGATTAAGCACGAAAACAACAGCTTGACAGATTTTATCGACAAACATTTTTGGGCGTCCGGTTTCCAATTTAGTTATCCTGCCGCATTGAAAATTATTGCTTTCGACAGTCAAGGGAAGGGCTTGAACGCCAACAATGGGGCGGCTGACGGCACAATTACTTTGACGTCGCGATTTGGCGATAAAGCTTATATCACCGTTAACAGCGTCGGGCGAATCCGCGGAAGTTATGAAAAACCTAAATGAGCGCGGCTTGATGCTGTTGAGCGCGGTATTTTTAACGCTGATAGTTTCGTTGGCGGCAATGATTTTGATGAACACGCAGGCGAAAGTTCAGCAAAGAAATTCCACGCTCCGATTGACGGCGATAAATCTTGCGAAAGAACAATTCGCGCTGTTGGAAAGTCATTCAGGCGCCTCAATCCCCGCGGAAGATTTGAAAAGTTTGAACGGCGGCAAAGACGATTCTTCGACGGTTACTTTCGAAGTTCATACCGCGTTTAACGAAAATTTGGCAACCGTGACCGTCAAGTGGACTTTCCGAAATCAGCCGCAAGAAATTATTTTCCGGAAAATTATTCCCTAGCTTTTAGTATAGCAGAATTTTTTTTGCAATGAAAGGGCGCATAGCCTAATGAATTTAAAATCGAATCAGCGCGGCTTTGTGCTGATGGAATTTGCGATAGCTTTGCCGCTTTTAATTTTGCTGTTGTATGCGCTCGGCTCGGTGAATTTAAAAATTTGGGATATTGCCAAAAAACAAGTCGCCGATTATGTTTTGGAAACCGAGGCGCAAGAAATTATCGACAGAATTTCAAATGACGCCCGCGCCGCCCATTCCGTCGAAGTGAAAAAAGCTAGCGGTTTGGGCGATTTTCAAACCGTGATTTTCGTTTGCCACACCAACAGCGTTAAAAAAAATGACTCCGGTTTTTACGATACCTTTTGCCAAAGAATTTACACCGTGGACAGCGCGGAGGGCAAAGCGTTTCACATTTACTTTAAGCGGCAAATGGGCGAGGCTCATAATAACCCGCTGAGCGGCGATAATTTTTACGGCGATACCGTTGTTCGGACGCTGAAATTTTCTAAGCCGGCGGAAAAAGTTTTGCACGTCACGCTCGAACTTGAAAGTTTGGTTACCGGACAAAGCGTCAAATTTAACACCGCGGTTTACATGCCCGCCTGCGAGGAGTTTAAAATATGAAAAACGAACGCGGCTTTTTTACAGTCATAGGATTATGTTTGCTGTTGGCAGCGGCTCTTTCAATTAAAGGCGTACAAGAGTTCGAGGCAAATTATTCGCGCGGCGTGAGAAATTCTGAGTTGGAATTTGAACTGCAAAACGCCGCTGAAAGTGCTTTGCTTGCGGCGGTTAAAAATCCGAGTTTAACTTCCATGACTTTCGGAAATATCACCGTTCAAATTGTGAGCAAGACAGAGGCTATTCGTTTCAAAACGGACGGCTACTTTTCGGGAGAAATTGACGAAGAGCCTAAACCTGGAACAATTTTTATGGCGGTGGCGAGTTGCGACGCCGTTTTTACTGAAGGCAAAATTTATCGGCGGGCTCTGGCTTACGTTCTCGACGGCGAAGAAACTGTTTACTTTGTCAATGATTTGTAAGGCAGGAAAGTTGCGGCGATTTGACGAATTTTTTTGCGAAAATAAATCGAAGGAGGCGAGCTTATGGACTCTAATAATGAAGATTTCGACGCGGCGCAGTTTGATTTAAATAAATTGGTGGAAATGATTAACGAAATTCTCAATCAGCAGGACAAAAATTCGCGGTTGCTGAATCAAGTTCTGCGCGAGAATATAAATTTTCAAAATCAAGTGCGGCAAGGCATGTACAACGATTTGGAAGATTTGCGCAAACAACAGCGCGGCGAACAATTCACGCCGATTTTAAAGTCTTTGGCGGCAATTTGCGTGGAATATCGAACGCTCCTTGCCGACGAAACTATTTCACAAAATACTCGTCGAACTTTGCAGCTGATGTTTGACGAAATTGAAGATATTCTTGCCGATTACGGCGCGGAAATTTTTAATTCCAAAATCGGCGAGCCGCGGCGTCCGTTGTTGACCAAAATTATCAACACCATTTCGACTAACGATAGAGTTTTGCACAATACTATCGCCAAAAGCCGTCGCGCAGGAGTCGTTCGCAATGGACGCCCGCTTTATCGCGAATTTGTTGACGTTTACGTTTTCGATTCGACGATTGAAACTGCGCCGGAAACTGAAATTGTTAACAACGAATAAATAATTGGGGGAAATTTATAAATGAGCACTTACGGTATCGACCTTGGAACAACTTATTCTTGCATTGCGCGGCTGGATTCGAACGGCAACCCCGAAGTCATTCGCAATAACGAAGACGATTCCAATATGGTTGCCTCGGTAGTTTTTTTTGAAAATGAGCATAACGTTGTCGTCGGACAGGCGGCGAAAGAAAATATTGAAACTGACGGCGACCGCGTTGTTCAATTCGTCAAACGCGAAATTGGCAAACCCAACGGGCGCACTTACGAATTTGACGGCAAAACTTATACGCCGGTAGAAATTAGCGCGCTGATTTTGACGCGCCTTAAAAATCTTGTCGAATCGCAGGGCAACGAAATTGAAAACGTCGTTATAACCGTTCCTGCGTATTTCGGGCTTGAAGAGCGCAGCGCAACCAAACAGGCGGGCGAATTGGCGGGCTTGCACGTTTTGAGTTTGATTAATGAGCCAACCGCCGCAGCTTTGAGTTACTGCGCGCGTCAATTTCAAGAAGACAGAACAATTTTGGTTTATGATTTGGGCGGCGGCACTTTCGACGTCACGATTATAAAAATGTCGATGGCGCGAAACGCTCAAGGTAAAGACGTCCAAAAAATAAATGTCCTTGCCAGCGACGGCGAAGATACGCTCGGCGGCAAAGACTGGGACGACAGACTTTTCAATCACGTTTTGCGCGCGTGCTGTGACGAAAACGGCTTGACGCCCGAAGAAATTGAAGTTGAAACGCGGCAGGATATTCGCAGCAAAGTTGAAGACGCCAAACGCAAACTTAGTAAAAAGCAGTCTTCCAAAGTTCGTATCGACGTCAACGGCTCGCGTACCGAAATTACAATTTCTCGCGCAGATTTCGAAAATATGACTTCCGACCTTGTGAATACGACAATGATGTTGGTTGACCGCGTGCTGGATAAAATTCCTGGAATTGAAATTGACACCGTGCTTTTAGTCGGCGGCTCAACTTACATGCCGATGATTCAAAATGCGGTTGAAGCGAAATTCCTTGGCAAAGTTCAGCAACACGACCCCGACCAGGCTGTTGCAAAGGGCGCGGCGATTTACGCAAGTATGCTCGTTGTTGAAGAAGGCGGCGTTCAAAGCGGCGAAACTTCCGGCGATACTTCCGACGAAAAAATTTCGCCCGCCGTCGAACAACTCACCGCTAAATTCACCGTGGAAGATCAGACGCCCCGCTCATTCGGTCCTGGCGTTATGGATACCAAAGGCAGCAAGCAAGTTTACGTCCTCGAAAATTTTATCAAGATTGGCGAAAAAATGCCCGCCGTTTTCAGCAAAACTTATTACCCGCTTGAAGATAACCAGGAACGCGTAAGACTGC
Source organism: uncultured Selenomonadaceae bacterium (assembly GCA_905235685.1). Taxonomy (GTDB): domain Bacteria; phylum Bacillota; class Negativicutes; order Selenomonadales; family Selenomonadaceae; genus Quinella. The sequence continues at coordinate 10,340 of CAJOMO010000004.1, read as the reverse complement.
GCGCCTTCGAAAATATGTCGCTCGAAGATACGCTTATCCCCTGCGTCGACGAAGAAGGCAACCCGCAAACCACCGACCCCGCTAACGCCGTAAAACTTTTGGGCGAATTGATTGTAAATTTGCCGCCCGAAACTTCGCGCACCACGCCAATTAAAGTCACTTTTAAAGTCGACGCGTCCGGCGTGCATGTCGAAGCCGTCAACACCAAAACTAACGAGGTTTTTGAAACTTTCTTGAGAACTGAATCCGATATCGACGTTGAAAAAAGCGCCGTTCATCAGCTCCGCATTTCCGCCGATTAATCCGCACAGAATATTGACAAGTTTATGCCCTCACTTAGCAATAAGGACTGGTTTATCCTGGCGATAATTTTTTCCGTGGTGTCTTTTTGCTATAAAAATTTGGATTGGCAAAATTTTAATTTCCGCCCCGAAGATTATTTTGAAAAGGCTGACGGAATTAAAATCGAATATTGGAACGGCGATTTGAATTGCCCAATTTTCACCGCGCGCGACGATGGCTCGATGTTGGCGGTGAATTTAAATTCTGCGCGACAAACCGAAGATAAATTTTCAAACGGCAACGCGCTGATTGTTTTTGACGGCTACGAAGTGGCATACGACGGCAGCTATAATCTGTACGGCGAATACGCCCTGCTCTATAACGAAAAAAATAATTTTTACTACGTGTACTATCCGCGCAGCTGGCGGTTTCCGGAAGGCGCTCAATTTGCCGTTGAAAATCCGTACCAGCAAAAAATTTGCAAGCGAATAATCAAATCCAGCCGCAAACATGCGCCGATAAAATTGCAGTATTAATTTTCCACCGTGGCGAAAAATCTTTGCAACGCCTCAGCCGCCGCGCGATTCATACTCGGTACTTCCAAAAGTTCGTCGATTGTGGCGGACTTTATTTTTTGCAACGAGCCAAATTTTTTGAAAAGTTCTGCGCGACGTTTCGCCCCAATTCCAGAAATGTTGTCAAGCTCCGATTTTAAATTCCGCGCCCGCCGCAATTTCCTATGATACGTTATCGCAAATCGGTGGGCTTCGTCGCGTATTCTTTGCATTAAGTACAACGCTTGAGAGCCGCGCGGCAATTCCATCGGCTCGGATTCGCCTTCCACGAAAATTAATTCAAATTGTTTCGCCAAACCAACGACCGGCACGTCTTTATGAAATTGGCGGATAATTTCCAGCGCCGAATTTAATTGCCCAATGCCGCCGTCGATAACGATTAAGTCCGGCAATTCTTCAGCCGCCAATTTGCCGTAACGCCGCTCGGTGACTTCGCGCATAGACAGGAAATCGTCCGGCTTGCCCTCTGTCGAATTGATTTTAAATCGCCGATAACTTTTTTTGTCGGGCGCGCCGTTTTCAAAGACGACCATTGACGCAACCGTTTCAGCGCCCTGGAAGTGCGATATATCAAAGCATTCCATTCGCCGCGGCAATTTCGCCAACTTCAAATATTTCTGCAAATCCGAAACCGCGCCGATTGTTTGAGCGTTTGCCAATTCCGCGCGCGCAATTCGCTCTTCCAAAAATTTTTTCGCATTTTCGTTCGCCATTTCAACCAGAGAATTTTTCACACCGCGTTTTGGAACTGTCAACTTGACTTTGAGCCATTCGGTTAAAATTTTTTCGTCGTCAAGTTCCGTCGGCAACAAAATTTCTTCCGCCGTGATTTTCGCCTGGCTGTAATATTGCTTGATAAAATTTAAAACCGCTTGCGAATCGGTTTCGTCCGCCGCGCCATTGAGCAAAAAACTTTCGCGCCCAATAACTTTGCCTTCACGAACAAAAAAAATCTGCGCGCAAACTTCGGAATTGAGCCGCGCCAATCCAATCGCATCAACATTGCCCGCGTCCGTCACGATTTTTTGACGCTCGCTGATTTTCCGCACCGCCAATAAAATATCTCTGAGCCGCGCCGCCATTTCGAAATTCAAATTTTCCGCCGCCGCCAACATCCGGCTCTCCAAATCCCGCTCGACTTCAGCAGTTTTGCCGTCCAAAAATTTCCCTACCGCCACCACGAATTGAAAATAATCTTCCCGCGAAATTTTATCCACGCACGGCGCTAAACACCGCTTGATATGAAATTGCAGGCACGGGCGATTTGGAAAATTTCTGCACGTCCGAAGCGGAAACAATTTGCGCAAAAGTTCAAGAGTTTCTTTGACAGCGCCGCCGCTTGTGTACGGTCCGAAATACCGCGCGCCGTCCTTTTCAACCCGCCGCGTCAAAATTATTCGCGGAAATTTTTCATTGGTTAATTTTAAATATGGATAAGTTTTGTCGTCCTTGAGGCAAATGTTGTAGCGCGGGCGATATTTTTTTATCAGGTTGCATTCCAAAATCAGCGCCTCGACTTCCGACTCCGTGATAATCGTTTCGAAGTCAACAATTTTTGCAACCATCGCTTTGACTTTGGCAGTGTGATTTTTGTTTGAATGAAAATATTGACGCACGCGATTTTTCAACACAACAGCCTTGCCGACGTAAATAATTTTTCCCGCGGCGTCCTTCATAATGTACACGCCAGGCGATTCCGGCAAAGTTTTCAATTTTTCTTCGAGCAAATTCATAGCGCGTCAACCTCTAGCTTTTATTTTGGCAATAGTTTATCATACGCGTCAAGGAGGCCTTGCTATGGATTACAGAATTTACACGGACGGCTCATGTTTGGGCAACCCGGGCGCGGGCGGTTATGCGGCGCTGATTTTTGACGCGGACGGCAATTGCGAAGAAATTTTTGGGAGTGCGCCACGCACGACGAATAACCGAATGGAATTAACGGCGGCGATTATGGCTTTGAAAAAAATTACGGCTGAAGATTTTGCCGAACTTTTTACTGACAGCGCATATTTGAAAAATGCATTTACTCAGGGCTGGCTGGCGAATTGGAAACGAAACGGTTGGAAGACTGCCAACAAAGACGCGGTTTTGAATAAAGATTTGTGGCAAAAATTGGATCGGCTTGTTGAAAATCGGCAGATAAAATTTAATTGGGTGAAAGGACACGCGGGCGATAGTTTAAATGAGCGCTGCGACAAAATTGCTCGAAACGCCGCTTTGACACAAAAAAATCCGGTATCAACGCCGCAACTTGACGATGAACCGGAATATGGACAGCTGACATTATTTTAACAATCAACCGAAAATAAGAGGCCGCCGGATGGCGGCCCACGCGGCGCGCTTGCGTGGCTTGCGTAAGCAAGGCATGCTCTTTAGTATCACGTGATGTGACAATCCGCGCCGCCCTTTTCTTTGCCAGCGTTTCTTTTCGTGAAAAGAAATGCTGAATACTGTTTAAAAGATACCGAGCGTTTTGAAGAAAAGCACCCAGCCAAAAATCGTCACGCAGGATAACGCCGAAGTAAAAACTACGCAATTTCCGGCAAGGTCAGCGTCGCCGCCCATTTGTTGCGCCATTGCAAAAGAAACTATCGCGCAGGGCGAACAGAATATTGCTATCAACGTTACGAAATCTATTCCGCGAAATCCCAAAATTACCGCCACGCCCAAAACTACCGCCGGCACTAAAATTAACCTGCTGAATACGCACTTGATTAATTGCTTGACGTGCGCCTGGACGCTACCAAATTTGAACGACGCGCCCAAAATTATTAACGCGACCGGTGTTGTTGCCGCGGAAATTTGCCCAATCGGTTTCAATATCGGCGCGGGAATATGTATGCCCAAATTCAAAAAAACCGCGCCCGCCAATGCGCCCAATATCAGCGGATTTTTTATTATTCCCGCTAAAATCGGCAGAATTGCAATTTTCCCGCCGCGAAACGTTTCAAGCGCAAATACCGCTAAAATATTGTACATCGGAATTATAACGGCTATCATCATTGTCGTTACAGCGATATTTTCATCGCCAAAAATATTCGCAACTATCGGCACGCCCATTATTACAAAATTGCTACGAAAAATCGCCTGCACCATTACGCCGCGCCGCTTATTTTCCGGCTCAATCCGCGGAATTATTATCATTAACAAAACGAAAAGCAAAAGTACACTGCACGCGCCGAACAACATTAAATTCGGGCGAAATGTTGCCGACAAATCCGTCGTGTAAATGCTGTAGAATAACATACAGAAAAAAAACACGCGGAAAACCATTCTGTTCATGTGGTTAAGTTCTTCGTCCGTGAGCAATTTGCTCATTTTCACGAACGCCCCGACCGCCATCAAACAAAACATTGGCAATACCGCGCTCAACGCCACTATAAAATTGCTAAACATTTTCAATCACTCGTTCAAAGATTCTTCGATTTGCTTAATCATTTCCGCCTTTTGCTCCGGCGTGTGGTTTATCAAAAATCCAATCCACGACAATATCAGCACAATTCCGCTCATTATCGTCATGGTTAAATATCGCCCCGCCGGTCTGCCGTGAATTTTTCGGTACGTCAAAAATCCCGCGCTTATTGGAAATATGAAAAAGTTTATTTCGCATACAATTTTAAACCAAGTCAGAAACATTTAAAAAATCCTTCCTAAAATTATTCCCGCAACGCCCGCCGCGATTAAAACTTTTATGACGCCGATTTTCAGCCGCACCGCAATTAACGCGCCGATTAAAATTATTGCGCTCTTCAAGTCGAAAGTCGACGAAAAATCTTCCGGCATTTCTTCAACGTTCCAAACTGCCATTAAAACGAAACTTATGCACGCCGCCGCGATTAACGCCATTACCGCCGGTCTCAAGCCGTTTAAAATCCCGTGAATTGCGCCGAGGTCGCCGTACTTGAAAATTATCTTCGCCAAAATTATGCACAGAAATATACTCGGCGTCACAAAACCCATCGTCGCGCAGATTGCCCCGAAAATTCCCGCCGTCTTCATTCCCGAAAAAGTCGCTGCGTTTATTCCTATCGGTCCTGGCGTCATTTGCGAAATTGTAAACACGTCAATAAATTCGCTCATGCTCAGCCAATGGTAATTGTCGACGACTACCGCTTGAATCAGCGGCATTGACGCATAACCGCCGCCCACGCATACCAGACTGATTTTTGCAAATTCAAGGAAAAGTTGCAGGTAAATCATTTGAACAAATCCTTCAGCTTGTCGAGGAAAGATTTTTGTTCCGGATTATTGGTCGCGTCAGTACCGCTTTTTTCAAAGTCCTGCAAAAGTTTTCGCTGATATGCGGAAAGATTTTTCGGCGTCAAAACTTTAACCTTGACAAATTCGTCGCCGCGCCCTTCACCGCGCAGTTGCTGAATACCTTTGCCGCGGATTCTTAAAACAGTGCCGGATTGCGTACCTTCGGGAATTTTCAGCTCAATCAAGCCGTCAAGAGTCGGCGCTTTGACAGTCGCGCCCAAAGTTGCCTGGACAAAACTAATCGGCACTTCGCAATAAACGTCAACGCCTTCGCGCGTGAAAGTCTGATGCGGCTTGATATTTATGTAAACGTACAAATCGCCCGCCGAGCCGCCGCGTGTGCCCGCCTGCCCGCCGTTTTGAATACGAAGCCGCGTGCCATTGTCGACGCCCTTTGGAATATTGACTTTGATATCGCGCTCGACGCGAACTTTGCCGTTGCCGTGACAGTGCGGACAAGGATTTTTTATAATTTTGCCTGTGCCGTGACAGCGCTCGCAGGGGCGCGCATTTGAGATAACGCCAAAAGCCGTGCGCGTCATAGTTTGCCGCATGCCCGTACCTTTACAATCGGGGCAAGTTTCCGGCGTAGTTCCCTTAGCCGCGCCCGTGCCGTCGCATTCTTCGCAAGGCTCCATTCGCGGAACTTTGATATTCATTTCTTTGCCAAAAGCCGCGTCTTCAAAGCTAATCGTCAAATCGTAACGCAAATCAGCGCCGCGCTCCGGTCCAGGCTGACGATTTGAATTTCGCCGTGCGCCGCCGAAAAATTGCTCGAAAATATCGCCCATATCGAAAGTGCCGCCGTTGAACATACCGCCCATATCAAAGCCGTCAAAGCCGCCAAATCCAGCGCCAGCACCGCCACCGCCGCCGCCTGGTTGAAAAGCCGCGTGTCCAAATTGGTCGTATTGCGCGCGTTTCTGCGGATCTTTCAAAATATCGTAGGCGACGTTAATTTCCTTCATTTTTTCCTCGGCTTTTTTGGGATCTTCGCGGTTTAAATCCGGATGATATTGTTTCGCCAGTTTCTTGTAAGCCTTCTTAATTTCGTCGTCGGTGGCGTTTTTATTAACGCCGAGAATTTCGTACAAGTCCTTAGGTTTGTCTGCCATAATCTCACCCTCTACGCAAATAACGGGAAGAGAGTATTAAGCTCTCTCCCCGCGTCGATTTTACTTATGAAAAATGTTTACGGATTATTTTTTGTCCTTGCGCATTTCGGTATATTCGGCGTCAATCGTGCCGTCGTCACTTTCAGCCTTAGTATTTTCCTGTTGTTGTGAAGAATTATCGCTTTGTTGACTGTAATTCTGCCCCGCCGCGCCGCTCTGATAAGCCGCCGAACTCAATTTGTACAGCGCTTGACGAACGGCTTCAGTTTTTTTCTTGAGCGTCTCGACGTCAGCATTATTCAAATCGGATTTCAAAGATTCAGCCGCCGTTTGAACGTCTTTAATCAAATTGGCGTCAACTTTGCCTTCGAAGTCTTTGCAAGTTTTTTCCGCCTGATAAACGGTTTGCTCGGCTTCGTTTTTAGCGTCCGCCGCCTCGCGCTGTTTTTTATCTTCAGCTTCGTGCGCCGCCGCTTCCTTAACCATGCGGTCGATATCTTCTTTGCTCATGCCGCTTGAAGATTGGATTGTAATTTTTTGTTCGCGCCCAGTACCTTTGTCTTTCGCGGAAACGTTGACGATACCGTTTGCGTCAATGTCGAAAGTAACTTCGATTTGCGGAACGCCACGCGGCGCGGGCGGAATATCGCTAAGTACGAATCTGCCCAAAGTTTTATTGCCCGCAGCCATTTCGCGCTCGCCTTGCAAAACGTGAATCTCAACGCTCGACTGATTATCAGACGCCGTCGAAAAGACTTGCGATTTTTGCGTAGGAATGGTTGTATTGCGCTCAATAATTTTCGTGCAAACACCGCCTAAAGTTTCAATTCCCAAAGACAACGGCGTAACGTCAAGCAGGAGCACGTCTTTGACTTCGCCCGACAAAACGCCGCCCTGGATAGCCGCGCCAACTGAAACGCATTCGTCCGGATTGATGCCTTTGGAAGGTTCTTTGCCGAGAATTTCGCGAATAGCATTTTGCACAGCCGGAATACGCGTCGAGCCGCCAACCAGAATAATTTTGTCGATATCTTTGCCCTCAAGTTTCGCGTCAGCCATAGCTTTTTTGGTCGGACCCATTGTACGCTGAACCAAATCGCGCGTGAGTTCGTCAAATTTGGCACGCGTCAAAGTCAAATCCAAATGTTTCGGACCGCTCGCGTCGGCTGTTACAAACGGCAGATTAATATTCGTCGAAGTCATTGAGCTAAGTTCGATTTTAGCCTTTTCAGCCGCCTCAATCAAACGTTGCGCCGCCATTTTATCAGTCGACAAATCAATGCCATTTTCTTTCTTAAATTCGCCAACCATCCAGTCCATAACTTTTTTGTCGAAATCGTCGCCGCCCAAATGCGTATCGCCATTGGTGGCTTGAACGTCGAAAGTGCCTTCAGTCAATTCAAGAATAGAAACGTCGAAAGTACCGCCGCCCAAGTCGAAAACCAAAATAGTTTCGTCGTTGTCTTTGTCAAGCCCGTAAGCAAGCGCCGCCGCCGTGGGCTCGTTGATTATGCGCAAAACTTCCAAACCGGCGATTTTACCGGCGTCTTTGGTAGCTTGACGTTGGCTGTCGTTGAAGTAAGCCGGAACGGTGATAACAGCCTGCGTGACGGTTTCGCCGAGGTAAGCTTCTGCGTCAGCCTTGAGTTTCTGCAAAATCATCGCGGAAATTTCCGGCGGCGTATAATCTTTGCCGTCAATCGTAACTTTATAACTTTCGCCCATATGGCGCTTAATTGACGAAATTGTTCTGTCCGGATTTGAAACAGCTTGACGTTTCGCCAACTGCCCAACAAGGCGCTGCCCGTCCTTCGTAAAACCGACAACCGACGGCGTGATTCTGCTGCCTTCCGGATTCGTGATAACCGTAGGCTCGCCGCCTTCCAATACGCTAACAACACTGTTTGTAGTACCTAAATCTATACCGATAACTTTACTCATAATTTTTTGCCTCCAAAATTAATCATTATTAACAACTTGAACCATACTTGCACGAATGACTTTGCCGTGCGCCATATAACCGCGCTGAAGTTCGGCGGCAATCATATCGTCTTCCTTAGTTTCGTCTTTGACATTGCCGACGGATTGATGATAATGCGGGTCGAATTTCTGATTTTCAGTATCGATAGCTTCAAGCCCGTGTTTGGTGAGGACTTTGACAAATTCATTCCAAATCATTGTAATGCCTTTGCGCAAAGTCTCGGCGTCCGAAGTTTCGCTGTGAGAAAGCGCCCGCCCGAAATTATCAACCACCGGCAATAAATCAGCCAAAAAATTTTGCTCAATCGACGCGCCCAATTCGGATTTGTCTTTAGCCGCGCGCTTGCGGAAATTGTCAAAATCCGCCTGTAACCTTAAAAGTCTGTCATTTTTCGCCGCGAGTTCGGTTTTAACTTTTTCCAAATCCGCCAGCAAATTTAAATCGTTGTTATCCGCGTTTATTTCTTCCGGAGAAGATGCCAGATTTGCATTTAACTCCGCGCTGTCACCGTCCTCATTTTCAACTACAATTTTTTTGTCGTCCGCCAATTCCCCAGCCCCTTTCGTTTTGATGGTGTAAGGTTATCACCAATTAGACAAAAAGTCAATAGGCAAATTGAAATTAGTTTTAGTTGCTAAAGCGGCAGGAAAAGTACTGCACGAATAGAATAAATATGCAAACTTTTAGGAAGAGGTGAGACTAATGGAAATGCTTGCGGGATTTTTGGTATTGCTGGCGTGCTTGATAATTGGCGTTCGGCACGGCGGAATTGGCTTAGCCGTGATAAGCGGCATAGGACTTGTAATTTTCGTATTTGTATTTGGTTATAAGCCAGGTTCGCCGCCGATTGACGTAATGCTGACGATTTTAGCCGTGGTAACGTGCGCGGGGTTTTTGCAAACTTCGGGCGGCTTAACGGTAATGCTGCAATACGCGGAAAAATTTTTGCGCAACAATCCAAAACACGTAACCATTTTAGCGCCCATGACAACCTGGTTTTTAACGGTACTGTGCGGCACGGGGCACGTAGTTTATACGATGTTCCCGATAATCTACGACATAGCGATAAAGCAGAACATTCGACCGGAGCGCCCAATGGCGGTAGCGTCGGTTGCGTCGCAGATGGGAATTTGCGCGTCGCCGGTTTCTGTTGCGATTGTTTCAATCGTCGGATTTATGGCGGCGGCGGGCTATCATTACACGGTTTTACAAATTTTAGCGGTATCAGTTCCGGCAACGGGTTTGGGCGTATTTTTCGCGGCGCTGTGGAGTTACCGGCGTGGCAAAGATTTAGACAAAGACGAACGCTTTCAAGAATTTATCAAAGACCCCGAAAACAAGGCGTACGTTTACGGCGATTCTGAATCATTGCAGGGAAAAGAATTGCCGTCCAGTTTTTATCACGCAATGTATATTTTCTTCGCGGGAATTTTGGTTATCGCGGCGCTGGGGAATTTTCCGGATTTGTTGCCGCACTTCCCGAACGCTAAGGGTGAAATGAAAGCAATATCAATGACAGCGGTAATTCAAATGGTAATGTTGTTGGTGGCGGCGGTTATTTTGTTCGTCTGCAAAGTCAAAGCCAAAGACGTCGGTAACAGTCAAGTTTTCAAATCGGGTATCGTGGCGCTGGTGTCGGTTTACGGCGTTGCGTGGATGGCGAATACTTGTTTTGGCGCGCATATGAATTTCTTGAAAGAATTTCTCGGCAGCGCTGTTCAAGAATATCCGTGGGCTTTTGCGGTAATTGCGTTTTTGACTTCAAAGCTGGTAAATTCGCAGGCGGCGGCTATCGCGATTGTTTTTCCAATGGCGCTGAGCGTTGGAATGGATCCTGTAATTGTTATGTCATTTATCAGCGCGTGCTACGGTTATTTCTTCCTGCCGACTTATCCGTCCGATTTGGCTTGTATCGGTTTCGACCGCTCCGGCACGACTCGCATTGGCAAATATATTTTGAATCACAGCTTTATGATACCTGGACTTATCGGCGTCATAAGCGGCTGTTGCGTCGGTTTCATTATGGCTCATATCGTACTGTAATTATCGGCATTTCTTTTCACGAAAAGAAACGCCTAGCAAAGAAAAGGGCGGCGCGGATTGTCACATCACGTGACAAGCGCG
>CAJOMO010000003.1 GCA_905235685.1 uncultured Selenomonadaceae bacterium | reverse complement strand
GGGGCGCTCATCCTTGAGCGCCTCTTATTTTCGGTTATGATTGTTGTTGCCAATTGTTATTTTCGTATTTGTAACGTGTACCGTCGCTGAATTGGAAAGTTGCCTGCGTGCCATAATACGCGTCCAAATGCGAACCGTCATTCAGCCGCAAATCCAGTTTATTGTCCGAAACACTTGTGGAGCTGATATCGCTCAGGCTGACATTGTACAAATTGATAACATCGGAACTTTCGGCATCGGTGATTATGTCGTAGCCGTCGCCGCTGCCCCAATAAAACGTATCAGCGCCACTGCCGCCGGTGAGCATGTCATTGCCCGCGCCGCTGTAAATTTCATTGTCCAAATCGTTGCCAATTATGGTCAAATTGCCGGACGCCTTTTCAGTGTCGCTCTTGGTGATTATTGTTTTCAAACCAACATAATCTTGAGCCGTAGAATTATCCAACGCGATTGTTACGTCCTCATTTCCCCAATAAAATAATCTGCCTGCGTTATCATTAAATCTGAAATGATAAACGTTTTTGTCGTAGTAAAGCGTATTGGTTGAATCAGCCAATTTTGCCGCGCCGATGTTCGTCCCGTCAATCGTGTACAAAATTGCCTCGTCGGTGGAAAAATCTGTTTCAATAATCAGTGAGCCGCCGCTTGAGCCGTTGACAGTAACAGTGTTGCCTTCGCGCTCAATCGTTCCCAAATCGCCTTGCAGAGCAACTATATCGCTATCGCCGCTTGAACCGGCTTTGAAATTTTTAGCAAAATCGTTGCCGTTGCCATTAACATAAACAAAATAATCGCGCGAACTGCCGCCAATCATTGTATCATTGCCGCCGTTTCCGCCCCACATAGACGTTGAGCCGCTGCCCGCCACAATCTGATTTGAAAGATTATTGCCCGCCAAAATGTGCGCGTAGCCGTTGTTCGAAGAATCAATATTGCTGAGGGTGTCGTTGCCCCAAACATTTGCACTGTTAAAATAATCCCAGCCGCTGAGCCAGATATTTTCAGACTGATTTGATTCAAGAAACAGCGTGTAATCATTTGGCTGTTCGATATTGGGCGAAATACTTGCCGCGCCCACAAGCAGAATTGAGCCGCTGTCCACGTTCACAAGAATATCGTCGCCGCTGGTTGTGGTTGAATAGCTGTTGCTGGAAATTTTCAGCGTATCATTTGAATCAAAACCATAAACGGTATCATTATCCGAGCCGTTGCTATAGTGAATAACATTATAATCACTGTTCGAAGCAATGGAAATGTAATCATTTCCCGCGCCGCCGTCTATTGTGGTATAGTCTCCTGCCCTGTTGATAATGGAATCCGCGCCGCTGCCTCCGTCCATTATGAGATAATATCCCCAATAATTGTTAAGAGTATCATTACCTGCGCCTCCGTCCATTGTTACACTATTGCTATAATCATTATAAATCGAATCCTTGCCCGCGCCGCCAGTGATTGTCACATTATAGCCGGTATTTTTAATAACATCATTACCCTCGCCGCCAATTATCGTGACGTTTTCACCATGATTTTCAAGCGTATCATCGCCGTCGCCTGCGTCCATTTTAATATCTGTTCCCAAGCTTGAATTATAAATCGTATCATCCCCTGCACCGCCAAGCATCGTGACGTTATCGCCGTAATTTCCAATCACATCATCGCCGTCGCCTGCGTCGATATTTACGTTTGTCCCCAAAGTTACGTTAATAATGGTATCATTGCCCGCACCGCCACTTACACTGTTATCACTTGATAAACTGGCGGCAACAAGAATATCATCGTCACCTTCGCCTCCGGATATACTGACATTACTGCCGCCACTAGCAATATAATCATTGCCATCGCTGCTGTCAATTGTAACATTATCACTATAGTTGAAAATGGTGTCATAGTCAGCACCGCCGGATATACTGACATTTTCTCCAAAGTTACCAACAGTATCCTCGCCTGAGCCGGCTGATATCGTGACGTTATCGCCCCAGTTATGAATATCATCGTCGCCTTCAAATCCATAAACAACGATGTCATCGGTATAATTGACAATCGAATCGTTGCCGGTCGTGCCAAAGCGTGTACTCGTAAAGCGCTGAATATCGAACAACATTCTCATAAAAATACCACTCCTAAAAAGAAAATCTTTTACCTCGAAGTGATTATACATTTCGGCGTTTTGCGGTGTCAAGGTAGAACTTTAGTTTTAATCAAACTTTAATCTTCGCGAAAAAAAATTGGGCAGCCGAATCTGACTGCCCTATAACCACAATAAAATCTATCGATTACGCTTGTTGTTGCCAATCGCCGTCTTGATATTTCCAGCGCGTATCGTCTGCCAGTTGGAAAGTTGAATCCTGGCTGTTCACGGTTAACTGTGAGCCGTCCGTCAATTTAACGGAAATTCCGCTGCTTGTATCCAGCTCCAAAATATCACTAATCTGCACATTGTACAGGTCAATTATATCTTCGCTGTCAGCGTCGGTTATCACGTCCGCACCGTCGCCATTTCCCCAATAAAAAGTATCCGCGCCTGCATTGCCGGTTAATGTGTCATTGCCCGCGCCGCTGTAAATTTCGTTGTCCAGAGAATTACCAATTATAGTTAAGTTGCCGGACGCTTTTTCGTCGTCGCTTTTGGTTATGATAGTTTTCAGCCCGATATATTCTTGCGCAGTGGAATTATCCAGCGCGATTGTCATATCTTCACTGCCCCAATAATAAAGCCGTCCCGAATCGTCATTGAAACGGAAATAGTAAACATTCTTATCGTAGTAAAGCGTGTTCGTGGAATCCGCCAATTTTGCCGCTCCAATATTCGTCCCGTCAATCGTGTACAAAATAGCTTCGTCCTTTGAAAAATCTGTTTCGATAATCAAAGCTTCACCGCTCGCAGCGTTAACCGTTACATTTCCGCCTTCGCGCTCAATAGTTCCCAAATCGCCCTGCAAATAAACAATGTCGCTGTTATCGCTTGAGCCCGCTGTGTAATTCGTTGCCAAATCGTTGCCGTCGCCATTCGCATAAAAAATAACATCGCGCGAATCGCCGCCAATAATCGTATCGTCACCTGCGCCGCCGCTCATTGTCACGTTCGCACTGCTATTTGTAATTACATCGTTGCCCGCGCCGCCGTTGACAGTAGCGCCCAATCCATTGTTAATGCCGATTGCCTCACTATCAGAAATATTAATCGTATCGTTGCCGTCGCCGCCGTCGATATTGAGATAGCTGCCCTTGGCGTCAATGAAATCGTCACCATCGCCGCCGTAAACCGAAACGCTCATTCCGTCAGCAAGAATGGTATCATTGCCCGCGCCGCCGTAAATTGTATTATCCGTAGCGCCGCTACTAATGGAATCGTCGCCGTCGTCTCCGTTAATCAGATTAAGACCGTTATTATCCGAAAGAATGTCATTGCCAGCGCCGCCGTTAATGGTAATTCCGCCGTAAGAATCGCTTACAATGGTATCGTCGCCGTCGTCGCCATTTAAAAGCGCGTATTCGCCGCTGTTGTGAATGGAGTCGTTGCCGTCGCCCGCATTAATGGTAATGTTTGAAGATTGAGCATTGGCGATAGTATCATTGCCTGTACCGGCGTAAATCAAAGCATTTCGCCCGCTGGTAGCCGTCATGACGTCGAAGGCGTTGGTGATATTATCATCGCCCGCGCCGCCGTAAACTGTAACATTTTCGCCGCTGTTGGTAATGGTGTCATTTGCCGACGTGCCGCTGATAATAGTATTATCGACAGTGTTATCAATGCTAAGAGCAGTTACAACGGTATCGTCAGTACCGTCGGTTTCGCTTGTGCCGTCAAGGGCAACGCCGTCAACGTACAAATCGTAGCTGCCGGTAATGACATTAGCCGCCGTGCCGCTGAAGGAGCTGATATAAGTATCGGCAGTTAAATACCATTTCGAAGTTTCGTCGAGCGTAACGTTGACAGTTCCGACCGTGCTTGAAACGGTATCGCCATTTGCGTTTTGAATATCTCCGGAAATATTTCCCGTGAAAGTCGAATTATCGGTAATATTCAATGTCAAGGTAGAATTACTGCCGACAAGAATATCGCCTGTCAAAGTTTGGCTGTCAGCGTTGAGCGTGGCAATGTTTGAAGCGCCGCTCCAGCCGTCGTCGCAAACCGAGAGCAAAACATTAGTACTATCATTGTTGTTAATGGTAACGTTATTCAGATTGATAATCGCGGTGGTATTGGTGACGTGGAAGACGTGTCCATTGTTGCTGTTAAGAGTGCCGCCGTTCATAGAAAAAGTTGAAGTGCCGTCCGAGGCGTCGCCACTTTGCGATTGATAAATCATAATGCTGTCAAGGAAAGTTGCTTGCCCGTTAGTCTGAGTATTTGAAACGGTCAATGTACAATCGGTTAAGGCAACGGAATTTTCGCCTTCGATGCAAATGCCTTCCGAAAGATAGGAAACGAGCGCGGCGTTGTTGACGGAAATATCGGCAGTCGAATAAATTGCCGGTGAACCGAGTCCGTGAGAAGTGTAAGTTCCGCCGTTGACGTAAACAGTGCCGCCGCCTCTGTCAGTGCGAATAGCCGCGGAAGATTGCCCGCTGGTATCAACGGTTAAATTGGTTGCGTAAGTAGTGCCGCCGCCGGTTGTCATAAAGCCGCCGCCGTTATCGCCGGTCGTAGTGATGTTCGTATTCATAATGATAACAGTTGTGCCGTCGCCAGCCGCGCCGTTTGTGCCGCCGTTGCCGCCGTAGCAGAAAATTCCGTTCGCGCCTTTCGCAGTTGCGTTAACAGTTCCGCCGTCAATCGTGGCAGTGCCGCCGCCCATTACCATTATTGCGCTGTTAATTCCGTAAAAATTGCAATTATCGCCGCCGTCCGAATCGCCGGACTTTTCAACAGTAGCGTTTTGAATGTAAACGCCGTCACCGGTATTAATCAGCAAAGCATTTTCGTCCGCGCTCGTCGAAGTGTAAGTTTGTTCAGATTGGCTTGTGCCGCTCGTAATTTCGGTTGCGCCTTTCCAACTGACATCAAATCGCTGAAGGTCAAAGTTCATCTCCATAGTAAATAATCCGCTCCTTTAAGAAAATTTATGGTTTTTATCGGCATTTCTTTCTTTTTGTAAAAAGCAAGAAACGCCTTGCAAAGAAAGAAAAACAGTGGAAAACTGATCGTGTAAGCTCCTCCGCAAACGCTTAAGCAACCGATAACAAGCCGCGCATTAGTCACATCACGTGACTAGGCGCGGGGTTGGCGCGCGTCCGTGCGCGCCCGTAGTTTCGGTTTTATTGTTTATGCACTTAAAGTTCCATGTTCTTTGATATAGTTTATCAAGCCACCCGCCTGCGCGATACCCTGTACAAATGGCGGCAACGGGTGCGCGTAAAAAATATCGCCCGTTGTTAAATTTTCTATAGTGCCGGTGTCGGTGTCAATTTTCAAAATGTCATCGGCAGAAATTTTTTCAACTTCATCGCCAATTTCCAACAGCGGCAGCCCAATATTAATTCCGTTGCGATAAAAAATCCGCGCAAAACTCGCCGCAATTACCACAGGAACGCCCGAAGCCTTAATCGCCACCGGCGCATGTTCACGGCTCGAACCGCAGCCAAAATTTTTGCCGCCAACAATTATATCGCCCGCCTTCACATTCTGCGCGAAAGTTTCATCAATATCAACCATACAATGCTTAGCCAATTCCGCGGGGTCAAACGTATTCAAATAGCGCGCCGGTATTATCACGTCGGTATCGATATTGTCGCCGTAACGCCAAACTTTGCCCTCAATCTTCATTTAAATCACCTCGTCAGGAGTCGCAATTTTGCCCAAAATCGCTGAAGCCGCCGCCACGTGCGGACCTGCTAAATAAACTTCGCTGTCAACGTGCCCCATTCGCCCGCGGAAATTTCTATTCGTCGTCGACACGCAACGCTCGCCCGCGCTCAAAATCCCCATATAGCCGCCAAGGCACGGTCCACAAGTCGGACAGCTCACCACACAGCCCGCGTCAATAAAAATGTCAATCCATTTGCAACGAATCGCCTCTTTGTAAATTTCTTGACTGCCAGGAATAATTATACAGCGAACGTCGGGGTGAACTTTGCGCCCTTTCAAAATTCCTGCCGCTATATTCAAATCTTCAAGCCGCCCATTTGTACACGAGCCGATAACCACTTGATTAATTTTAATTTCGCCGAGTTCGTCAACCGGCTTAACATTTTCCGGCAAATGCGGCAACGCTACCACCGGTTTCAATTCGCTCAAATTAATTTCAATCGTCGCGCAGTACTTAGCATCTTCGTCCGCCACCACTGGGAAATATTCATAATCAACGCGGCAGCCCACGTAAAATTTGGTAATTTCGTCGAACGGGAAAATTCCGGCTTTGCCGCCCGCCTCTATCGCCATATTCGAAATAGTCAGCCTGTCCGTCATTGAAAGCTCACGGACACCGTCGCCGCTAAATTCCAACGACTTATAAAGCGCGCCGTCCACGCCAATTTTCCCAATCAGCGTCAAGATAACGTCTTTGCCGCCAATATTTTTCGGTTTTTTGCCGGTAAGTTTAACGTTGATAGATTCGGGAACTTTGAACCAAGCCTGCCCCGTCGCCAATCCGACAGCTAAATCAGTTGTGCCGACGCCCGTTGAAAAAGCGTTGACTGCGCCGTACGTGCAAGTATGAGAATCCGCGCCGATTATCAGCATGCCTGGCGCGACAATTCCAAATTCCGGCAAAATCACGTGTTCAATTCCAACGCGCCCCGCCTCGTAATAATGCTTGATTTTATTTTTCTTCGCAAATTCGCGCATAGTTTTCGCCAAATCCGCGCTCTTAATGTCCTTCGCCGGTTGAAAATGATCCGGTATCAGCGCAATTTTATTCGCGTCAAAAACCGGTTTGCCGATTTTCTCAAATTCCTTGATTGACGGCGGACCGGTTACGTCATTTGCCATAACCAAATCCAAATTGCAAATCACCAGCTGCCCCGCTTCAACCGATTCTAAGCCCGCGTGACGCGCGAGGATTTTTTCGCTCATAGTCATGCCCAAAGTTATCACTCCCCTAAAATTGCCCAATCGTTTCGGGCGAATACCGCCGCTGAATTTCGCGGAAAACTGTATCCGGCTTCTGCAAATCCAGCGGTAATTTATAAACTAATTTGTAAAAAAATGTATCAGCCAAAATTTTATCGTACGGAAACTGCGCGTATGGCTCATTTAATTTGTAAAGCAAAGCAATAATATTTGGATTGTTCAGCGGCACGGCGTCAATTTCCTGCCGGACGAACGGAATATTATCATAGGCAAGGTTCATAGCAAAATCCATCAGAAAATAGTCAAGAAATTCGTCATATTCCAATAGATACTCAAAAAATAAATCTTTGATAAAAGCAAAAAGCGGATTGTGCAAAATCGCCGTTCCTTGCAAAAAATCAGACCAAATTCCGTGAGAAATGTTTATGCTCCAAAAATCCTCATTACTCCGTTCGGCAAAATGTTTCTGCGTGAAATATGGCATCTGCCAAAAATTTTTATGATTATCCAGCGAATCCGTCACAAGAACAGTTGCGTCAATCCACAGCCCGCCGTACCGCTCCAAAAGATTCACACGTAAAATATCTGAAAAGTGAGTTCGACTTATACCCCCCCCTAGGAATTTTTTAATTATATGTTCAGGAATATCAACATAATCAGAATAATTATTTTCGTCGATAAAACAAATTTTGTACCCGCCGCAATTCATTTTCAAACTGTCGTAGCAACAGCGCGCGAGCGGAATTAAATTTTCCTCGCCCTGTAACCAACAATAATAAATTTTATAATCTTCCTGCGCGACGGGCGGGCAAGTTTTATCGTTTACCTCGAACTGCTGATATTTTTTTATGAGGCGCGTGTATTTATTTTCCAAAAATCGCTTAATGAATTGGTTTCGGGCAATTCCGGCGCGGTGGTTTAAATCGTTGCTCACGTTCATTAATCGGTGAAAATTTAAAAATGTCGATAAATCTTCGCGTAATTTATTTGACAATAGCGCCGGTTTGATAAGCGCCTGCGCCTCCGGAATTTTCCCAAATAAAAGCAGCGCCAATGCGGCGAATTGATCTTTCAGCGGATTATTTATGCGTTTGGTGAAATTTAAAATTTGTTGGCAAACGCTTTCAACTTTTTCCGGCGAATCAACTATGTGCGGCGCGAAACTTACGAATTTCCAATAGTTTCTGTACCACTCCTCGAACGGCACTTCGGATATTTTGTCGACCGGAAAATTCATCAGCCGCTCAACCAATTTCAAGCGTTGCGTCGGCAAATCCAGCTGCGATTCCGATAAAATTTCCTGCGCGAAAAATTCTACATCCGGTACGATTTTTTCTGCCAAAATCCTCACCCCCGCGTCATTATACAACAAAAAAACCGTTGCTACAATCGGCGGCAAATGTTAAAATTCAGCGCTCGAGGTGAATCAAATGTTGGTTGCGGAAATCTGCGCGAATATCGCGGCGAAAAATATCAACGAAACGTACACTTACGCCGTGCCGGAGAAATTTAATTTTTTGCAAATGGGCTGGCGCGTCATTGTGCCGTTCGGGCGGCAGAAAATTGACGGCTTCGTTATGAGCGTGCGCGACACCGAAGAAATTTTTGATTTTACTTTGAAAGAAATTGCTGATGTTGTCGACGCCGAGCCGTGGTTTACTCCCGAAATGATTTTGCTGGCGCAGTGGCTTTCCGATTTTTATTTGTGTCCGCTGTCCCAATCGATGGCGCTTTTTATGCCCGGCTCGCGCAGTAAAAAAATTCAGCCGAAATTCGAGCGCGTCGTAAAATTAATCGGCAACTTCGACGAAAAAGATTTTAAACGTTCACCGGCGCAATTACAAATTTTAAAAATCCTGCGCGAAAGTGGCGAAATTTCTGCTTCAAAAATAAAAAATTCAGCCGCGGTAAAAACTTTGGCTGAAAAAAATTTAATCGCTGTGGAAAATCGCCGAATCCTGCGCGACAGCTACGCAAATGTCAAAGCCGCCGCGAAGGAAATTACCTTGACGCCCGAACAAAATTTAGCCGTGGAAACCGTGAAGTTTGCCTTGACGCTGAAAACTTTTCAAGGATTTTTATTGCACGGCGTTACCGATTCCGGCAAAACTCAAGTTTATATCGAGCTGACAAAATTTGTTCGACAAATCGGGCGGCGTGCGGTTATTTTAGTTCCGGAAATTGCGCTGACGGGGCAGATTGTTCAAAATTTCAAGGCGCATTTTTCGGACGTGCTTGTCCTTCACAGCAAGCTCAGTATTGCCGAACGCAGCGATATTTTTTACAAAATCCGAAATGGCGACGCCGGTATCGTCATTGGCGCGCGCTCCGCACTTTTCACGCCGATTGAAAATGTCGGGCTGATTGTCGTTGACGAAGAGCAGGATAATTCTTACAAGCAGGACAGCCCGCCGCATTATCACGCGCGGATTGTGGCTGAAGAGTTTGCCAAATTTCACAACGCCGCGATTGTTTTTGGCAGCGCCACGCCCAGCCTTGAAAATTATTATCGCGCGAAAATCGGCGAATTGAAATATATGGAAATGCCGCACCGAATTTCAAATCAGCCTTTGCCCGAAATTGAAATTGTCGATATGCGCGCTGAATTGACTTCCGGCAATAAAAGCGTTTTGAGCGGCGCGTTGAAAAATCTGCTGACTGAAACTTTGACGAATCATCAGCAGGCGATTATACTTTTGAACAGGCGCGGCTATTCAACTTTTGTACTTTGCCGGAAATGCGGCGCGGTGATTCAATGCCCGGAGTGCGGCAAAACTATGACGTATCACGCCGACGGAACTTTGAAATGCCACACTTGCGAAATTGAGATTGAGCCGCCGAAAATTTGTCCGAAATGCGGCAGCGACAAAATTAAATATTTGGGTGCGGGCACTGAAAAACTTGAACAGGCTCTGCGCGAAGAATTACCGGCGGCGCGAATTTTGCGAATGGACAGGGATACCACGGCTAAAAAATTTGCGCACGAAAAAATTTTAGCGGCGTTTAAGCGAGGCAATTTTGATATTTTATTTGGTACTCAAATGGTGGCGAAAGGTCACGATGTGCAAACCGTGACAGCGGTTGGGATTTTGAATGCGGATTCGATTTTGTTTTTTCCGGATTTTCGCTCGGCGGAGCAATGCTTTGATTTGATTGTTCAAGCCGCCGGTCGTGCAGGACGCGCTGATTTTCCTGGTAAAGTTATCGTGCAGGCTTACAACGCCGACGCCGAAATTATCAAATTGGCGTGCGAGCAGGATTACAAAACTTTTGCGGAAACCGAACTTTTCAAGCGCGAATTTGGATTTTTCCCGCCGTACAGCCGCCTTGTCAAATTAATTTTCACCGGTAAAAATGCGGCTAAAGTTCAAGATTTTGCCGAGCGAATTGTCGCCACATTTGCGCAGGAAGTTAAAGACATTCGCGCAGAAATTTTTGGACCGATACCTGCGGCGGTTGGGAAATTGCGCGGCGAATTTAGGTTTGCGGTGTTGATAAAAACTTTGGATTTGGAAATTGTGCGGGGATTTTTACGTTTCTATGGTTTGCACAAATCGCCCGACGTCCAAATAGATTTTGACCCGCTGATAACAAATTAACGAAATAAGAGGACGCGCGCCCGAACCCCGCCGCGAATTAGTCGACCGGAAGTCGACTATCTGAGCGGCTGTTTTCTTTGCAACTTTCTTTTGCGCCAAAAGAAAGTTGATCGCAACGCAAAAAGGAACTGCCGACAAACGCCAGCAATTCCTTTTCAAAAAAGGAGTCCAAAATGCCGTATTCCCCAAATGCCTAAACCTGCGCAGAGCAGGTGGGTATCCTAAGCTCGGGTTCTGTTATTCGCTGAGAAAATACGACTCTACATCCGCCGACACAAAATCAGATTCCCTAAAATTAATGTAGGTTAGACATTACCAAAGTCCTCGCGCATTCCAGACCGTTCCTTCTTTGAAATTATGATACCACAAAAAATTTTCAATGACAAGCCCTTGACAATCATTAGGCAGGTGAAATTATGAGCAACGTGATAGAAATTTTTTCGTCATTGCAGGGCGAGGGCAAATACGTAGGCTGCCGCCAGATTTTTATTCGCACGGCGGATTGTAATTTGAATTGCGCCTATTGCGATACGGAATCTGCGCGCGCCGATTTTTGCAACGTCGAAACTTTTGCCGGCTCTATGACTTTTTCGCAAATAAAAAATCCTGTTGACGCCGAAACCGTTGCCGCCATTGTCAAAAAATTTTCCGCTGAAGTACCGACGCATTCAGTCAGCTTTACCGGCGGCGAACCTTTATTGCATTGGCAATTTATTCGCGACGTGGCGAAACTGATTGATGCGAAGATTTTTTTGGAGACGAACGGCACGCTTTTTAATGAGCTGGCGAAAATTATTGACGCGGTCGATATAATCAGCATGGATATAAAATTGCCGAGCGTGGCGGGGAATAATTTTGAAAGACACCGCGAATTTTTGAAGGTGGCGCGCGCCAAAGATTTGTACGTGAAAATTGTTATTTCGGCGGAAACTTCACAAGCTGAATTTGACGCGGCAGTTGAATTGATATCGCCGGAAATTTTATTGATATTGCAGCCGGTAACTCCGGTAAAAAATGTTAAAGCGATATCTGCGCGACGGATTTTAGAATTGCAGGGGCGGGCTTTGCGCAAGATAAAAAATGTTCGGGTTATTCCGCAAACGCATCGCCAAATAAATATCCTATAAACCGAAAAAAGCCGCCCAAGGACGGGCGGCTCTGTGGCGCGCTTGTCACGTGATGTGACAATCCGCGCCACGCTTTTCTTTGCAACTTTCTTTTACGATAAAAGAAAGTTGATTAACTAGATTTTTTTTCTTTGATACGAGCGGCTTTACCGGTGAGTTTACGCAGATAATAGAGTTTCGCACGACGAACAGCGCCGCGACGGACAACTTCAATTTTATCAACACGCGGCGAATGTACGGGGAACATTCTTTCGACGCCTACGCCGTACGAAATACGACGCACGGTAAACATTTCGCGAATACCAGTACCCTGTCTGCCGATAACGACGCCTTCAAAAATCTGGATACGTTCGCGGTTGCCTTCAACGATTTTTGCGTGGACTTTAACCGTATCGCCAGGACCGAATTGCGGCACGTCTTTTTTAAGCTGTTCCTTTTCGAGAATCTCAATAATATTCATTAGAAAAAATTCCTCCCTTGCAGCGTTCTTGACAAAACTGTTCAGCGGAACGCCTGTTACAATGCACAAGTTTAACACATTCGCACAAAAATTGTCAACGAAAATTATGCACTTGTAATTTCGGCGGCAACAAAGTAAAATTAACAAGGAGGTATTGAAAATGACTAACAAGAAATTTACGAAATTGCTTTGCGCGGCAGTGGCGTCTGCATCTTTGCTGTTCGGCGGCTGCAGTCAAATCGCTGAAGAAGATTCTCAAGCGCCCGTTGCCGCAAGCGAAGAAAATAAACCCGCCGCGGTTGCCGAAAAGACTATCATTCCCACCGCCGCCCAAAATGCGCCCGCCATTACCACTAACGTTCGAAATACGCCCGTTGTGCAAGTGGCTAAAAATGTTGGTCCCACCGTCGTTGGCATAACCAATAAAGCCGTGGCGCTCGATTTTTTCAACAATCAAGTTGAAACCGAAGGCGTCGGTTCCGGCGTGATTTTCAGAAATGACGGCTACATTGTTACCAATAATCACGTCGTGGCTAATTCCAGAGAGCTGATTGTTTCATTGGCGGACGGTAACAGTGTCCCTGGAACTTTGGTCGGCGCGGACGAAATGACGGATATTGCCGTTGTCAAAATCGATATGAAGGATTTGCCAACTGCGCATTTCGGCAATTCCGATGAAATTATGGTTGGCGAGCCGGTCGTGGCTATCGGCAATCCTATGGGTTTGGAATTTCAAGGCAGCGTGACCGTCGGCGTCATAAGCGCGCTAAATCGCACCCTCGAACTTGACGACAAGCGCTTTAAACTTATTCAGACGGACGCGGCTATCAGCCCTGGCAATTCCGGCGGCGCGCTTGTTAATTATGACGGCGAAATTATCGGAATTAACAGCGCCAAACTTGCCAGAAGCGGCGTCGAAGGCATGGCGTTTGCCATTCCGATTAATACCGTGCAGTATGTTATCAACGAGCTAATGGAAAAAGGCTACGTCGCCCGCCCGTACCTCGGCGTTACGATTTTCGACAAACCCACCGCCGCCCGCTACGGTTATCAGCTGAATATCAGCCGCGGCGTTTACGTTTTCCAGGTTTCTCTAAATTCGCCAGCCGGTCGCGCAGGTATTCAACGCGGCGATATCATCTTGAGCCTCGACGATAAGCCCGTTAATTCCGTCAATGAAATTCGCGCGGATATTGCCGCCCGCAAAGTCGGCGATACCGTTAAAATCGTTTTCGATCGTGACGGCTCTCAGCAAACTCTTTCGGTCGTATTGCAAGAAATGCCGCAACCCAATAACTGATGAAAATTAAAATTGTGGCTATCGGCAAACTCAAAGAAAAATTTTTAATCGACGGCGTCAATGAATACCTTAAGCGCATTAGTCCTTTCGCCAAAATCAATATTGCCGAAATTCCCGAATGTAAATCTGTCGACGAAGAAGGGCAGAAACTTTTGGCTCAAATCCTGCGCGAAAGTTTTGTAATAGTTTTGGACGTCGGCGGCGTCGAAATTTCTTCCGAGAACTTTGCAAAAAAAATCGCCGAGCTCAATTTGCACGGCGTAAGCGATATCACTTTCATAATCGGCGGAGCATTCGGCTTGAGCGAAAAAGTCAAACGCGCCGCCGATTTTCGCTTGAGTTTGTCGCAAATGACTTTCACTCACCAATTCGCGCGGCTGATTCTGCTTGAACAAATTTACCGCGCCTTCAAAATCAACCGCGGCGAACCCTACCATTACTGATATGAAAAAATCTGCCAAATATTTTTTAATCGCCTTGCCGATAATCCTTGCGATTTTGTTGGTCACGCTGGAAACTATGAGCCGCAGCGCCGCCGCCATTTTCAACAAAGCTATGCAGGAACAAACTTTGCTCAACGGTACAATCACCGTCGAAAAGTTGACGGCAAATCTTTGGGGCGAAGTGACTTTCAATAATTTGTTGTGGAAAGACCCGCGCGGCGGCACGATTCTTGAAATTCCCGAAGGCGGCTTCACAGTCCGGCTTTACGACATTCTCACGAAAAATTTTAAATCCACGACCATTCAAAAATTATATTTGAAAAACGCGAATATCTCGGTGAATTTGGACGAAAATATGAGCGTCGACTTCATACGCCACTCGCCCGATTTTCTAAAAGTCAGTCAGGATATGCAGCACGACAGCGGCGATTGGGCAGAAAAAGTTAGCCGCGTCAATAAAACTGAAGACGAACTTAAAGAAATTGGCGAACGCAGGCGCAGACTTCAACGCTCCAAATTTGAAACCGGCTGGAAAAATTTTAATCTTGCAGGGCGCAAAATCCATTTGAATCTGCAGCTGGAACACTGCCAAATCGAAGTTTTTTATCGTGAGCGGCATTATCTTTTCCGGATTTTACAGTGCGATACTCACATAAACACCGCCGACGAAATGACTTTTAAAATTCACACGGGAACTTTCGGCGGGACGATGATTGGCAGCGGAATGGATATGCGCGGCAAAATCGACTTCAAAGCTGAGCCCGTGCCGCAATGTGATTTGACTCTTGCTCTGAATGATGTAGATCCTTCGTCGCTGGGTTTCGGCTTGAATATTCACGACGAAATGACTTTGCGCGCGCGTTTCATCGGCGCTGTTAATCAGCCGGTCGGCAAAGGTACTGTTCAACTTGACGAACTGCATATTCCAGGCATTGATTTTGAAAATGTCGAAGGCGAAATTCATTACGAGGACGCCGCGCTGAATTTTAAAAATGTCACTGCCGAGGTTTACGGCGGAAAATTGGCGGCTTACGGCGATTACAATATCGACACGCGCTATTACAACATTTACGGGCACGGCGAAAAATTAAAAACCTACGCCGCTCTGCCCAATTCGCATTTGCATTGCAGCGTAGATTTGGATTTGTCGATAAATTCTAAGGGAAACGCGCGCGAGACCGTAACCGGCGGCGAATTTATTTCCGGCAAAGGGCGTTATAGCTTTTTGTTTTTCGATAGTTTGTCCGGAAAATTTGACACCGAATATCAGAATATAAATTTTTACGACGTGGAAATTAATTTGAGCGGCTACAAAATTGCCACGGACGCCCTTAGCATTGTGGACGGAAAATTGACGCTCAGCCCGATAAAAATCACTGACGAAAACGGCGAACTTGTTGGAACTTACGTTAGGGACTGGTGGAGAGGGAAAAGGGAATAGTAATTTTAACACTAGGCTCTAACCCCTTGCCCCTATTCCCTAAAACTAACACCGGCGCTTTTTGCTAAAAGTCTTAACCTGTAAAGCGGCAAGCCAACTACATTTGACCAATCGCCGTGAATTTTCTCAATGAACTTAGCCGCGCCGCCCTGCAAAGCGTAACTGCCGGATTTGTCGAGCGGCTCACCGGTTGCCACATACGCCGAAATTTCTTCGTCCGTCATTTCGCCAAAATAAACTTCAGTTAAATCAAAATCCGTGAAAGTTTTGCCCTGCGCGACGAGCGCTAAACCGGTGATAACTTCGTGCTTTTTGCCCGATAAAGTTTTCAGCATTTCGAACGCGCCTTGCGCCCCGTGCGGCTTGCCAAAAATTTTATTATTTAAAACAACAATGGTATCCGCGCCAATCACAATATCGTTAGAAAAATTCTGCGCGACAGTCTCAGCTTTGAGCCGCGCATTTTTTATTGCCAAATTTTTTGGATTGTCGGAAGTTTCAATTTCGGCGGCGTTGCAAACTTCGATTTTGAAATCCGCGCAAAGTTTCTTCAAAAGTTCCTGTCGCCGCGGCGAACCCGAAGCCAATATCACCATTTCAATACTCCGAATCGCGCGTAGAAATTTTCTGCTGCACGTACGAAATAAAATCGTCCACGCTCATTTCAACGCTGTCTTTGGAATTGTATTTGCGAATCGGCAAAACGCCCGTCTCAATTTCTTTGTCGCCAATGACAATCATATAGGGAATTTTTTTAACCTGCGCGTCACGAATTTTCTTGCCGGTTTTTTCGCTGCGGTCGTCGACTTCTGCGCGAAAACCTAAATCAAAAAATTTCTTGCAAAGCCGCTGCGAATATTCCAGGTGATTGTCGGTAATGGGCAGAATTTTAATTTGTACGGGCGTAAGCCAAACCGGAAATGCGCCCGCGTAATTTTCAATCAAAATTCCAATGAAACGCTCAATGCTGCCATAAACCACGCGGTGAACCATAATCGGGCGATGCTTTTCGCCGTCTTCGCCGGTGTACGTTAAATCGAATTTTTCCGGCAACATCATATCAAGCTGAATCGTGCCGCATTGCCACGTCCGCCCAATAGAATCGCGCAGGTGAAAATCAATCTTCGGTCCGTAAAAAGCGCCGTCGCCTTCATTAATCACGTATTCAAGCCCGCGATTGTCCAGAGCCTTTTTCAAAGCCGCCGTCGCCAATTCCCAAACTTCGTCGCTGCCCATGGAATTTTCCGGACGCGTCGAAAGTTCCGCCTTGTACGTCAAGCCAAATGTTTTATAAACTTCGTCGAAAAGGTCAATCGTTTTCTGAATTTCCGGCTCAACTTGCTCCGGCGTCATAAAAATATGCGCGTCGTCTTGCGTGAAGTTGCGAACCCTAAAAAGCCCGTGCAATGCGCCCGAAAGTTCGTGGCGGTGAACTAAGCCCAATTCGCCCAATCGAAGCGGCAATTCGCGGTAACTGTGCGGGTGAGTTTTGTAAACCAACATCCCGCCAGGACAATTCATCGGCTTAACCGCGTAATCTTCCTCGTCAATTTTCGTGAAGTACATATTTTCCTTGTAGTGATCCCAATGCCCCGAAGTTTCCCAAAGTCTGCGGTTTAAAATAATCGGCGTCTTAATTTCCTGGTAACCATAGCGCCGGTGAACTTCCCGCCAATAATTTATCAGCTCGTTTTGAATAATCATGCCGTTCGGGTGGAAAAACGGAAAACCGGGGCCTTCTTCCTGCAGACTGAAAATGTCAAGTTCCTTGCCCAATTTCCGGTGGTCGCGCCGCGCCGCCTCTTCAAGCATGTGCAGATATTCCTGCAATTCGTCTTTGGAATAAAACGCCGTACCGTAAATTCTCTGCAACATTTTATTATGTTCGTCGCCGCGCCAATAAGCGCCCGCTATCGACATAAGCTTGAACGCTTTGACTTTGCCGGTAGAAAGTACGTGCGGACCTGCGCATAAATCGGTAAAATCGCCCTGCGTAAAAAGCGAAATTTCCGCGCCTTCGGGCAATGCCGTTATCAGTTCGACTTTGTAATTTTCGCCCATATCGCCAAATTTTTTCAGCGCCTCTGCACGACTAATTACGCTGCGTTCGAGTTTAAGATTTTGCTTGACGATTTTTTTCATCTCGGCTTCGATGTCAGATAAATCTTCGTCGGTGAGCTTTTTGTCCATATCAATATCGTAGTAAAAGCCGGTGTCAATCGCAGGACCAATCGCCAGTTGTACGTCTTTGTACAAATGCTTAATCGCCTGCGCGAGAATATGTGAAGCGGTATGACGCAGCGAATACAGAGCCTCCGCGCCGTCAACTTCCGCTATACTGCCGTCTTTCGTAATAATTTTTTCCATAATAAAAAAATCCCTCCTGCGGGAAATGATATCACAGTTGCCGCCATTTTGCCACAGAATTTTTAATTTTTGTGAACAGCATATTCAATCGAAGGTCGCCCGCCCGTAAAATAATTCACGCGACTAACCGCTGCCTTCGTCTCAATCAGATAATTCATATAGCGCCGAATCGTCATTTTGGAAAATTTGGTTTCCTCGGAAATTTGCTCGCTCGTCATAAATCGCCCGCAATTTTTTTCGTTGGTCAAACATTCCACGATAATATCAAGCGTCTGCTGTTGCAAACCTTTTTTCAGCGCGCAGTAAGAATTTGCCGACGAATATTGCAATGAGGCAACGATCCTGTCAATGTCAGCCTGCGTGTATTCGCCCTTCAGCTGCAAGGAGCGCCGCAGCAAAAATTTCTGCACCGCTTCTTGAAATCGGTCGTACGTGAACGGCTTTATCAAATAATCCACTATTCCCAAATGAAACGCCTCTTCAACGTGCTCCGCGTCATTCGCCGCCGAAATTACAATTGCGTCTATCATTTTGCCTTGCCGCCGCAAATCCGACAGCAAATCTAAGCCCGTGTATTCCGACATATAAATATCCAACAGCAACAGGTCTATCGGATTTGTGATTAAAAATTCAAGCGCCTCTTTGCCGTTGTAAAATGTTGCCACGATATTTAATTCCGGCGTTTTCAGCGCAAATTCCCGATTTATCGCCGCCACCATCAAATCGTCTTCAACTATTACCAACTTCAACATTCGTCGTCACCTCGGTTCTTTTCAAAGATTTTATCAAAGTTGCCGCGCCCTGTCTATTTTAGCAATAAAAAAAAGCAGGTCGCCCTGCTGTGAAAATCTTTAATCTTTCTTGAGCGCCGAAAATCCAATCGCGCCGCAAATTCCCAATAAAATTATTCCCAAAATAAATACCGCGCCGTAGCCGACATTTTCAGCCAAAAATCCCCACGCCGCCATAGCCAGCGCCGCCGAAACCGTCAGCCCGATTGAAATGTTCGAATAGATTTGCGAATAACTTTTGCCGCCGAATACCGCCCGCACCAAAAGCGGCGTTTGTACGAACACGCCCGCATACGCCCAGCCAAATAAAAAGCCGCCGCCGATTAACATTGTCAATTCGGATTGTGCGAAAAACATTGACGCGAGCCCCAAAATTCCTAAGCCGACCGTTGCCAATACGCCCAATTTTATGCTCCGATCATTTATCAGCCCCAAACCGACTTTGCCGATTGTCGAGCCTATCATTGCCGCCGACGCCGCCAAACTTGCCTGTTCCAGCGAAAAATTCAGCGTAGCCGCATATTTCGGTATGAAATGAAATACGCTTGCCGTCGCGCTCATTAAAAACGCGAACATAAACAGCCCGTAAAACATCGGCATTTTCAGCACCGCGCGATATTCGTATCCGTCGTTTAAAATTTTTCGCGCAGAAGTCGAATTTTCGCCAAATGGTTTCAAGCCCACGTCAGCCGGTTTGTTTCGCAAAAATATTCCCAAAATCGGCGAGATTATCAGCAAAATTATCAGCCCGAAAATTACGTAGGTCATTCGCCAGCCGTAATTGGTTATCAGCCAGCCGCAAATCGGATTGAAAATTGCGCCGCCAATCGACGAGCCCGCCGCCGCAATTCCAATCATCAGCCCAACATTTTTTTTGAACCAACGCGGAATTATCGTCGGGAAACTTAGGTACATTAAAAACGTGAACGTCACGCCCAAAATTGCGCCCGCCGCGTAAAATTGCCAGAGCGCGTCAAATTTCGACATAGCGATTAGGCAAATGCCCATAACGATTGACGAGAGCGTCATCATTAAGCGCGCGCCGAAAATTTCTAAGATTTTGCCGGAAAACGACAGCATTATCGACGAAAAAATTAAATTGAACGACAACATCAGCGCCACGTTACCGATAGATTCATTGAGTTCAGCGCTGATTGGTACAAAAAAAATACCGGCGCAGCTGAGCACCAGCCCGATATTGAACATAGTCACCAACGTGCAGCACGCAGCGACGACGTAACCGTAATGAAACGGAAATTTTTTAATCAAGATAAATCTCCTGCACTCTACAAAAAAATTATCAACTCAACTTTCTTTTGCGCCAAAAGAAAGTTGATCAAAAATACTTCATACCGGTTTTTTTCCATTCGCGTTTGGAATAGAGCGCCTGAAAATTTTCAACACCGGTAAGCCGCGAAAGTTCGGCAATAATCGCGTCGCATTCTTCGCGGGTTTTGGCGTGAATCATCGTGTACAAATTATAATTCCAATTCGGCGCGGTATTTCTGTCGTAGCAATGAGAAACGGCGGGGTGAGCGCTCATAATTTTGGCAACTTCATCGAGATTTTCAGCCGGAACTTCCCAGGCACACAGCGCATTGAATTTGAAACCCACTTCACGGTGGCGGAGAACTGCGCCCAATTTCCGGATTTTCTTATCGTCAACAAAATCTTGGACGCGCCGCAAAAATTCTTCTTCGCTGACACCTGCGCGAGCCGCCAAAATTTTATACGGTTCTTCACAAAGCGGAAAATCTTCCTGCAGCGCCTTGATTATCGCCGCGTCCTGCTCAGTTAAGTTTGAATTGCACATTGACTTTGTACTTCTTGTTCGACTTCAATTTAAGCATATCCTCAACGCCGCGCAGATTTTTAATTTCGTTGAGAATATCGGATTCGCGCGCAGTGTTTTTCGTCAAAAGCGTAAACCACAAATTATAAACGCCTTCGCGCTCATAATTGTGCGTAGCCTCCGGATACTTATTAACCGCCTCCGCAACCGGTACAATTTCCGTCGGCTCAACCTTCAACGCAATCAGCGTACCAACGTAGCCCAAATTATTTGAATTGAAAAAAGTTCCAATGCGCCGCAAATATCCCGCCGCCTTTAATTCGCGTATCCTGGAAATTACCGCGCCCTCGTCCGCGCCCAAATCCGCCGCCATTTTCGCGAACGGTCGGCTGCATATCGGTATGCTCCCCTGCAAATAATTCAGCAATTTTTTGTCGAAAAGCGAAAGTTCCATCGTCAAGCTCCCCTTTATGAAACGTATTCACTTTTGCAATTCTAGCAGAGATTCGGCAATTACGTCAAGCAATTCTGAATGCCCGTCATTATTTTTTGACGAATAGGGAAGTATCGGCAGTTCCTCAATGCCGAAAGATTTTTTTATGACGGCTAAATTTTTCGCGCGCTCGGTTTTGCTGAGTTTGTCTGATTTCGTCGCCACGATTAGCACCGGCAAATTTTTTTCAACCAGCCATTGAAGCATTTTCAAATCCGAATCCATTGGCGGATGGCGCAGGTCAACCAGTTGGCACACAAATTTTATTTCGCGGCTCGTCAACAAATATTCTTCGATAAATTTTGCCCAAACGCGGCGGCTGTCCTTGCTGACTTTCGCGTAGCCGTAACCTGGCAAATCCACCAAATAAAAATCGTGCGGTTCATCGGCTTTTAAAGTGACGCGGTAAAAATTAATCGTCTGCGTCTTGCCTGGCGTTTGCGAAGTGTGCGCCAAATTTTTTCTGTTGGTCAAAGAATTAATCAGCGAGGACTTACCAACATTCGAGCGCCCGATAAAAACAATTTCCGGCAATTTTTCAGCGGGATATTGCGAACTTTTCACGGCGGACGCAATGTATTCGCTTTTCGTGATTCTGTAAATTTTATTTTCCATAGCGCGGCGATTATATCATTTTTTGCGCGGCTGTGGTACAATTTGAAAAAAATTTTTGGGGGCGACGCTTTGAAAGTTTTTGAGACGAATTTTCGTGCGGTTTACAAAAAAATTTGCCTGCTGAGCGATTCTGAACTTCTCGATAAAATAAATCTGCGCGAAATTTTTGATTATCCGCCCGAAGAAAAACTTGACGGCTACTTGACGTACGGCTACATTGACGAAAAAACCGGTTTCAATTTTAAAATATTGGCGGGCGCGCTTCTCGACGGCGATAAGATCAAAGTTTTTCCCTGCACCTACAAATGCGGCAAATCCATTCGTCGCGCAGAAATTGAGGACGCCGAGATTAAAATTCTGCCCGAAAATTTTTCCGCCGCCTTCCGCGATAAAATCAAGGTGCTTGACGATACTTTTGCCTTCGACGCCGCCAAAGAAAATACGCGCCTCATTAAAACGATTGACAACCTGCGCCATCCAAATTTTCCGGACGACGTGGCGGTTTATTTTCACGGTGAAAATTTCGAGCCGGAAATGGCGTGGGTGCGCTGCCGCGAGGCTAAGGAAAATTTAATTGCCGGTGAACTTTTGCACGAACTTCAGCAGGATTTTGGCGTGCATACCGGCGATAAGATTATTTTTGGCGTGGCGGATTTTAACGGCGAAATTATTTGTGCGAGGATTGATTTATGAAAAAAATTGCGATACTTGGCTCAACGGGCTCAATCGGCACTCAAGCGCTGGACGTTGTGAGAAATTTGCCGGACGAATTTAAAGTTGCGGTGTTGGCGGCAAATTCGAACGTGGAATTATTTTCGCGGCAAGTCGAAGAATTTCAGCCGGAATTGGCGGTATTGGCGGACGAATCGGCGTATAAGATTTTGCGGGGAAAAAATTTCAGCGGCACGGAAATTGCGGGCGGGCGGCAAGCTTTCATTGACGCGGCGGGATTTTCGGGCGTCGAAATTGTTTTAACGTCGATGAGCGGCTTTGCGGGGCTTGAACCGACGATTAACGCCATTCAGCACAAAAAAAATGTCGCGCTGGCGAATAAGGAAACGCTGGTTGTGGCGGGCGAATTGATTATCGATTTGGCAAAAAAATTCGGCGTTAAGATTCTGCCGGTGGACAGCGAACACGGCGCTTTTTTTCAATGTTTGCAGGGCGAAGATTATAAATCCATTTCGAAACTTTTGCTGACGGCGTCGGGCGGTCCATTTCGCGGCAAAACTCGCGCAGATTTGGCAAACGCAACCGTCAAGGAAGTTTTATCGCACCCGACCTGGAATATGGGCAAAAAAATTACCGTGGATTCGGCGTCGCTGGTTAACAAAGGCTTAGAGGTTATCGAGGCGAAATTTTTATACGGCGTGGATTATTCGCAAATCCAAGTCGTTGTTCACCCGCAGAGCATAGTTCATTCAATGGTTGAATTTGTCGACGGCTCGATAATCGCGCAGCTCGCCGCGCCGGATATGCGCCTGCCGATTCAATACGCGCTGACTTATCCGAAACGTTTACCTTCGCCGATTAAAAAATTGGACTTTTGGCAAATAAAAAATCTGACATTCGAACAGCCGGACACAGAAAATTTTCGCGGCTTAAAATTCGCGTACGAGGCGGGCAAAATCGGCGGAACTATGCCCTGCGTTTTCAATGCGGCAAATGAAGTTGCGGTTGCGGCTTTTTTGAGCGGCAAAATTAATTTCTTGCAAATCTATGACGTCATCGAAAATGCAATGAACTCTCGCGCAGTTGTCAAAAATCCGTCGTTTGAAATTTTGTTGACGGAAGATGCGGCGGCTCGAAAATTATCAGAAAAATTTATCTCAACTGTTGCATAGCGGCGCGGCGTATGTTAATATACGCGCGACTAGGGAAGGAGTTGCTGATTATGGATATGAGTATTGCGGCAATGTCGGTAGACTTGCATTTGGCGCAAACACAGCAGGATTTTGGAATTGCCGTAATGAAAATGGCAATGGAAACTGATTCAGAACTGGCAGAGGAAGCTTTGCAGGCGGTAGAAAATTTAGATCCGGTGCGCGGACAAAATATCGACGTGCTGGCTTAAAAAGTACTTGCATTTTGGCGAAGTTTCTGCTACATTTTGCCGGTAATTCTAACAGGAAGGTGTTTTCTATGACGAAAGCAGAATTAATCGTATCGGTTGCCGACGCGACCGGAATTGACCGCAAAAAGGCGGACAAAGCAGTTAGCGCCGTGTTCGACGCCATTAAACGCGCGCTGGTTGAAGGCGACAAAGTTCAAATCATCGGTTTCGGCACTTTCGAAAATCGCGAACGCAGCGCCCGCAAAGGTCGCAATCCGCGTACCGGCGAAGAAATTGACATCCCGAAATCCAAACTTCCGTCCTTCAAGGCGGGCAAAGCTCTTAAAGAAGCTGTAAAATTTTAATCTGAAATTCCCGCAGAGCCGCGCAAAAAAATTCGGCTCTGTTTTTTTTATGACATGAATAATTTAAACGATTTACAAAAAAATTTACTGGCACTGCGCGAGGATTCTTACAAAAATTTCAGCGCACAACTTTTGCCCACGGTCGACGAAACTTTGATTATCGGCGTCACAGTCCCGCAACTTCGCAAATTCGCTAAAAAATATTTCGCCGACAAAAACGTTGAAGAATTTCTAAAAGATTTGCCGCACAAATTTCACGAAGAAAATTTATTGCAGGCGATTTTGATTTCCGAAATGGATAATTACGCCGAATGTCTCGCCGCGGTGAAAAAATTTCTGCCGTACGTCAACGATTGGGGCGTCTGCGATACTTTCAGCCCGCAAATTTTCAGGCAACATTTGACTGAACTTGAGCCGGAAATTTTTAATTGGCTGAATTGCGACGGCGAATATTTTAATCGGTTTGGCTTGTCGATGCTGCTGAAATTTTATCTTGATGAAAATTTTGACGCAAAATATCTGAAATGGGCGGCGGAAATTCGTTCGGACAAATATTATGCGCAAATGATGGCAGCGTGGTATTTCGCGACGGCGCTGGCAAAGCATTATGACGACGCGGTGATTTATCTGGAAAAGCGGCGGCTGCCGAAGTTTATTCACCGGAAAACGATTCGCAAGGCGCAGGACAGCTACCGCATTTCGGACGAGCAGAAAAAATATTTGCGGGGGCTGAAATTTTGAAGACGGCGATTATAACGGGCGGCACTTCGGGTATCGGGTTGGCGGCGGCGAAAATTTTTTTGGCGGAGAATTATAATTGCGTGTTGGTCGGGCGCAGTCCTGCGCGATTTGAGAAAATCAAGGCGGAACTTAGCGGGCGATATGAATTTATTTCGGCGGATGTCAGCAAAGTTGCCGATTGCGAAAAGGTTATTCGGCGCGCGGTTGAAATTTTCGGCGGCGTGAATGTTTTGGTGAACAGCGCGGGGATTTACGCGGACGGCGCGATTAATTTTGTCGACGAGAAAACTTTTGACGAAATTTTTTCAACGAACGTTAAGGGAACTTTTTTTATGAGCAAGGCGGCGGTTGACGAACTGATTAAAAGCCGCGGCGCTATCGTCAACGTGGCGAGTGACGCGGGCATTCGCGGGAATTATTTTTGCGCGGCGTATTCGGCTTCAAAGGGCGCGGTTGTGGCTTTTACAAAATCTTTGGCGTTGGAGCTGGCGAATTTCCCTGTGCGGGTGAATTGCGTTGCGCCTGGCGATATTTTGACGCCGCTGACTTTGGCGCAATTAAAAAACTCCGGCGAAACCGTCGGAGATTTGGCGAAAATTTATCCTATGCAAAGAATCGGCGCGGCGGCGGAAGTTGCCTCGGCGATTTATTTTTTGGCAAGCGAAAAGGCAAGTTTCATTACCGGCGCAATTTTGAGCGTCGACGGCGGAATCACTGCGTGATTAGGGACTAGTGGAAAGTGGCTAGGGATTAGTGATTTTTAACTAGTCCCTATTCCCTTTACACTTGCCCCTATTTCCCATAAAAATTCCTCCAATCAGCCCTTCAAATTCAACAACGCCGTGCCAAAGATTATCAGCACAATTCCTAAAATCATTTGCAACGACATCGCTTCTTTCCATAAAAAAACGGCTAAAATCGCTGTTAATGCCGTCCCCAGCCCCGCCCAAATCGCATACGCCACGCCCAGCGGCAACATCGTCAGCGTTTTTGAAAAGACGTAGAAACAAGCCGCCATTCCCGCCGCGAATAAAATCGTCGGCAAAGGTTTCGCGAATCCGGCGGAC
The DNA here is from genome assembly GCA_905235685.1 of uncultured Selenomonadaceae bacterium. Taxonomy (GTDB): domain Bacteria; phylum Bacillota; class Negativicutes; order Selenomonadales; family Selenomonadaceae; genus Quinella. The sequence continues at coordinate 43,170 of CAJOMO010000003.1, read as the reverse complement.
AACTTCATCATTTGCGTTGAAAAAACTTCGCACAAAATTGACAGCAATAACAATAAATATCCTTTCGCCAAAAAGACAGCTCCTTTAATTTTTAAAAATCCGCGGCACACGTTCAGAAACCAGGCAGGTAACTTCATAATTAATCGTGTTCAAATGGCGCGCGGCGTCGTCCACAGAAATTTTTTCCGAGCCAAACAAAATCACTTCGTCGCCGACCTTCACGCCGTCAATATCCGTCACGTCAACCATAACTTGATCCATACAAACGCGCCCCGCTATCGGCGCAAGTTGCCCGCGAATCTCCACGTGAAAATTTTTATAAGCACGAATGTAACCGTCCGCGTAACCGAGCGGCAGCGTGGCAATTACAGAATCTCGCGCAGCAATAAATTCGCGCCCGTAACCAATCGAAGTACCGGCAGGAATTTTTTTCACGAAAACCACGCGCGCCTTCAAAGTCATAACCGGCTGAAGTTCAATCGTGTGTTCGACTTCCGCCGAAGGATACATCCCGTAAGTTATGACGCCTGCGCGAACCATGTTCAAATGAGCCGCCGGAATTTCCAAAATCGCGGCGCTCTCGGCAATGTGATTAATCTTCGCGCCAATTTTCGCCGTGACATTTTTAAAAATCTCCAGCTGTTTCAGCGTAAAAGTTTTGTCGGCAGAATCGGCGTCCGCAAAATGGCTGAACACGCCTTCAAGTTCGATATTCGGCAACGCGGAAATTTTTTTCGCCAAAACAACCGCCTCGTCCGGAAAAATTCCAATCCTGCCCATTCCCGTCTCAATTTTTAAATGGATTTTCGCCCGCGCGTCGAATTTAACCGCAACGGCAGAAATTTTTTTTGCCATCTCCAAATCCACTACCGCCGCCGTCAAATTATTTTCAACAACAACCTCGGCGGCGTCATAGGGAATCAGCCCCAAAATCAAAATCGGCAAATCGAAACCTGCGCGACGAAGTTCAAGCCCTTCAGCAACGGTGGCGACGGCTAAAAAATCCGCGCCGCATTCCACGGCAACCTTTGAAACTTCCGGCGCGCCGTGCCCGTAAGCATTAGCCTTGACGACGGCACAAAGTTTCGCGGCGGGCTCAATGTGGCGGCGAATCTCGGTAAGATTGTGGCGGACGGCGCTCAAATTAATTTCGGCGCAAACATCGCGGTAATTCATTTTAAAAAATCTCCTTTAGGCGGTGATAATTTGAAATTCAAAGAATTTATGAAGGCGCTCGACGGCGCGCTTAAGCACGTGTACCTTTTGAGCGGCGAAGAAACTTTTTATACTGACAAGGCGCGCGAAAAAATTTTGTCCAAATTGCAGGTCACGCGCGAAGATTTGACTATGATTGATTGCTCTGAAAAAATTCCGATCGCCGACGTTATCAGCACGATTGACACTGCGCCGTTTTTTACGCCCCAAAATGTTGTGTTGGTGAAAAATGCGCCGTATTTCAGCGCGGACGGCAAGGCTGAGCGGCTTGAGCCGATTCTTCAAAATATGCTTGAAACAAATTACGTTATCTTCGTGGCAAAATCCGTCGACAAGCGCAAGAAACTTTACAAAATCGTTGAAAAGAGCGGCGCGGTTTTGGAGGCAGAGCCGCTGCGTCCGTGGCAGATTGACGATTGGCTCAACGACAAATTGAAGTCCATTGGAAAAAATATGTACACCGAGGCGCGGCGGTATTTTTCGGAGCGCGTGGCGATTCTGCCGGAAATTTCGCTGTGGTATCTTGAAAATGAGTTCGATAAAATTGCGCTGAATGTGGCGGGCAAGGAAATTAAAGTTGCCGATTTGCAGAAAAATTTGCTTGAGCCGCCCGAAGTTTCGAATTTCGCGGTGACTGACGCCATCGACGCCAAACGCCCCAAAGCCGCTGTGAAAATTCTTCGGACGCAGATTCGCGGCGATAAAACTTTTATGATAGCATTAGCCGTGCTGATTAATCACGTGCGGAAATTAATTCGCGGCAAATATTTTTTGAAGTGCGGGATTCGCGGCAATGAGTTTGCCAAAAAGTTGGAAATGCACCCGTACATCGCGCAGAAATTTGAAAAAACCGTTGCCACTTATCCGGAGAATTTTTTGGAAAAGATTTATTTGGAATTAGCCGACGCCGATTTTTATTTGAAAACCGGTCGCGCAGGTGAAGAAATTCTTGAGCGAATCGTAATCAAGCTGTGCCGTCGCTCATTTTGACGTCGCAACCAATGCAATCGCCGTATTCCCAATCCGCAATGTACGGCTCGTCGGTCGGTGAATGAACTTTGACTTTGTGCCAATAGCCGTTTTGATAAATCTCAATTTCCTGTCCGGCGCGCAATTTCGAAAAGACAACCTCGCCGTCTTTGAAATGTCGAACCGTGATATGATTTTCATGCAGAATCAAAATTCCTTCGTACATTTTATCAGCTCCTATTTGATTAAATTTTCAATGGCAGGGCGAAATGTTTTGTACGCCAAAATCCATACCGGCAGCATGGACACGCCGAAAAATAACAGGAAATTGAACAGCAATGCGGCTAAGGATTTTTTGAAAATCGAATACAGCGCCAACAGCCCGCATAAGCCCCAAACTGCTACCTGCCACATTTCCGCACCGAATCCGCCCTCGACCGTTGCGTAAATCAAAATCGCCGTCAGAAAAAGCATTATCGTGGAAATTCCCGCAACCCATTTAGTTTTGGTTTGCATATGGAAAAATCCGCCGCCTTTATCGTCTTTAATTTCTTCCAGCGAAAGGCGCGGCTCGCCGGAATTTTTATCAGTTTTAATTTCTTCGTCTGCCAATTTAATCAGCCCCTTTCAAATCATTGTACTACCTGCGCGCCGAATTTGTCTACGAAAATTTTTGATATTGACAGCGGCGCTATGATTTTTTAAACTTTGCGTAGTTTTTTTATTGGGAGCGTTTCAAATGGCTAAAAAATTTGCGGCGGTAGTCTTGATAATTTTGTTGGCGGGCGGCGCGTATTTTTATTCGCAGCAGGAAAAATCGGCGGCGGAACAGGCGGGCGAATTGCGCTTATCGGGAAATGTCGACGTGAGGGAAGTGACTTTAGCTTTTCGGCAGAGCGACAGAATTTCAGAAATTTTCGTTGAGGAAGGCGACGCTGTTACCGTCGGACAAATTTTGGCGCGGCTGGACAATCGCGAATTGAAATTGGCGATAAACAAAATCAAATCGCAAATTCAAACTCAAGAGGCGGTTTTGCTCAAGCTGAAAAACGGCACACGCCCCGAAGACATCGCGCAGTACGAATCGAAAGTTCGAGCGGCGCAGGCGGACACAGACAACGCCTTTCAGCATTACGACAAAATCCGCAAAGTTTATGACGATACGCAGGGCAGCGCCATAACCCGCGACGAATTGGAAACCGCGCGCTTGAATTACACGGGCAAATTGGCGGTTTTGGAAGAGGCGCGGCAGGCTTACAATTTGGCGGTTGCCGGCACGCGCTACGAAGATATTGCCGCCTCCGAAGGCGAATTGCAAACTTTGAAGGACGAATTGGCGCGGCAAGAATTTTTATTGACACAGTACGAATTGACTTCGCCGGCTGACGGCGTTATCCGTTCGCGGCTTTTGGAAGTCGGCGATATGGCTTCACCCTCCGCGCCGATTTTCAAAATTTCCTTGAACAGCAAAAAATGGATTCGCGCTTACGTCAAGGAGAGCGATTTGGGCAAAATTTTCGAGGGCAAAGACGCGCAGATTTTCATTGACAGTTTCCCAAATGAGCCGCTCAGCGGGCAAATCGGCTACATTTCTTCGACGGCGGAATTTACGCCTAAAACCGTGCAAACCGAGGAACTTCGAACTTCGCTGGTTTATGAGATTCGCGTTTTTGTCACCGACGAAAAAAATATTTTGCGCCTCGGAATGCCCGCAACGGTTATTATTAGGGAATAGGGGCTAGTGGCTAGTGGCTAGTGATATAAGCGGCGAAATTATTTCAGCGGAAAATTTGACGAAAACTTTTAAAGGCGTCGTGGCGTTGGATAAACTGAATTTCGAAATGGCGGCGGGAAATTTAACCGCAATGATCGGACCGGACGGCGCGGGCAAAACGACTTTTATGCGGCTGGTTACCGGCTTAATGACGCCCACCGACGGCACGCTTGAAGTTTTCGGGAAAAATATTCGCGGCAACGAGCAGGAAATTCAATCCTTTATCAGTTATATGCCGCAGAAATTCGGCTTGTACGAAGATTTGAGCGTGGCGGAAAATATGAATCTCTACGCGGATTTGCACGGCGTCAAAAAAAATTTGCGTCAAAAAAGATTTGCTCACCTTTTGGAAATGACGGGCTTAACGAAATTCACTGCGCGATTGGCGGGGAAATTATCCGGCGGCATGAAACAAAAATTGGGCTTAGCGTGTACGCTCGTTCGTTCGCCGAAATTATTGCTGCTCGACGAACCGACTGTCGGCGTCGACCCGTTATCGCGGCGGGAACTTTGGGAAATTATTCAACAACTCATAGCCGAAGAAAATTTGAGCGTGCTTGTCAACACGGCTTACATGGACGAGGCGGAACTTTGCGAAAAAGTTTATGTCATTAATCGCGGGCGCATTCTGAAAAGCGGCAGTCCCGCCGAAATTAAATCCGTCGCGCAGGGGCGCTGTTTCAAAATCAAGACGCCGCCGAATATTCCCACGCGCATTTTGCAGAGTATTTTGCTTGACGACAAGGCTAACGTGGTTGATTCTGTGCCGGAAGGAAATTTTGTGCGATTTATCGGCGCGGAGAATTTTGACGCGAAAAATTTTCCTCTGTCGATTGAAAATGCTCCTGCGCGATTGGAAGACGGAATGATGATTCTTCTGCACAATGACAACCCGAACGTTGCCGCCGCCGCTCATATGAAAAAACTTTCGCTTGACGAAAAATATACCGCGTCGACTGACATTGACATTGAGGTCAAAGATTTGGTGCGGAAATTCGGCGATTTCACGGCGGTTGACAAGACGAGCTTTCAAGTTCACCGCGGCGAAGTTTTTGGACTGCTCGGACCGAACGGCGCGGGCAAGACTACGACTTTTCGAATGCTTTGCGGGCTGTTGCCGCTGACGGACGGATTTTTGAGCGTGGCGGGCGTTAATCTGCGTACTGCGCGAACTCAGGCGCGGGCGAATATCGGCTATGTCGCGCAGAAATTTTCGCTGTACGGGAATTTGACGGTTGCGGAGAATTTAAATTTTTTCGGCGGCGTTTACGGTTTGACGGGCGCGCATTTACAAAATAGGATTGCGGCGGTGCTTGACGAATTTAATTTGACCGGACACGAAAATGACGCGGCGGGAAATTTGCCAGGCGGTTATAAACAGCGCTTGTCTATGGCGGCGGCGCTCATTCACGAGCCGAAAATTTTGTTTCTCGACGAGCCCACCAGCGGCATTGACCCTTTGGCGCGCAGAAATTTTTGGCGGCAAATTACCGATTTGTCCGCGAAAGGCACGACCATTATTATCACTACTCATTTTATGGAGGAAGCCGAATATTGCGACCGAATGATGATTCAAGATCACGGCAAACTTTTGGCGATTGGCAAACCGCAGGATATTCGCGCAGAATTTGGCAATGAAACTTCGACTATGAACGAAATTTTTATCTCGATTGTCGAACGCGCGCGGGGTGATTCTAAATGAGATTGGCGGCTTTAATTCACAAAGAATTTTTACAGCTAATCCGTGACAACAGCTCAATTTTAATCGGCGCGGTTTTGCCGATAATTTTAATTTTGCTAATCGGCTACGGATTTTCACTTGACATAAAAAACGTCCCAATCGCTGTAGTTTTGGAAGACAATTCGCCGACTGCGCGACAGACGCTGAATTTTTTAAACGGCTCGGAATATTATTCACCGCGATATGTAACTTCAATGCACGACGCGGAAATTTTAATGAGCCGCCGCGAAGTCGACGCAATTTTGCGCGTGCCGCCGAATTTTTCAGCAACCCTAATGCAGGGCGACGCGAAACTTCAGCTGATTTTGTACGGCGGAATTTCGGCAACCGCCTCGACAATCCAAACTTACCTTGAAGGCAGCGTCCGGCAAATAAATTTATTATCGGCGACAACCGGCAACGTAACAATCGAAAGCCGCATGTGGTTTAACGACATAAATTCAAGCACGTGGTATCTCGTTCCAGGCTTGATGATGATAATTTTGACAATCGTTGGCGTATTTTTAACGGCGCTGGTTATGGCGCGCGAATGGGAACGCGGCACGCTCGAATCGCTGTTCGTGACGCCGGTACATTTGATTGAAATTTTGCTGTCAAAAATGATCCCGTATTTTTGCGTGGCAATGGTCGGATTTTTCCTGTGCCTGGCGGCGGCGCGTTTTTTATATGCAGTTCCAATGCAAGGCTCTTTCGCGCTAATTTTGCTGGCGTCGATTTTATATTTATTCGTGGCGCTGGGTATCGGCTTAGTAATTTCCTCGGTGACGAAGAGCCAATTTTTAGCCGCGCAAATGTCCTTAACCGTCAGCTTTATGCCGTCTTTGATGTTGACAGGATTTTTATATGATTTGCGCTGCGTGCCGGAAGTAGTAAACAAAATCGGAAATATCCTGCCGCCAACTTTTTACCTTGAACTTTTAAAATCGCTGTTTTTATCCGGAAATAATTGGAACTTGATAATCAAAAACTGCGCGGTGCTGACCTTGTACGCAATATTTTTTTTGGGGCTGGCGTTGCGAATAACCAAAAAGCGGGTGGAATGATAGTGGTTAGTGGGCAGTGGAGAGTGGTAAGTGTTTTTAATTGCGTGCGCTGTATGATTCGCAAAGAAATTTTGTCGACAGTCAAAGACCCCAAAACGCGAATGATTTTAGTTATGCCGGTTATCGTTCAAAGTCTGTTGTTCGGCTACGCGGCGACTTTCAATCTTGAGCGCGTGCCATATGCACTGTTGGATTTGAGCCACAGCGAAAGTTCGAATAACTTTTTGGCGAAACTGGACGGCGGCAGTGTCTTTCAGCGCGTCAAAAATCTTGCAAGCACAACTGAAATTGCCGAGGCGATTGATTCGGGCGCGGCGTTGCTTGTTATTACCATTGCACCGGATTTTGAGCGTGAACTTTTGCAAAATCGCGCAGGCAAAATTCAAGTCATAACCGACGGTAAAAATTCTATGACGGGCGGCGTGGCGCTCGGTTATATCGGCAGGATTGTCGACGATTTCAACCCGCGCGGCGTTATCGACCTCAGCGTCATTGCCTGGTACAATCCAAACTTAATAACGCGCTGGGACTTTTTGCCTGGACTAATGGGAATGCTGAGCCTAATTCAAGTCATGATTTTATCGGGCTTATCGGTTGCACGCGAAAGGGAACAAGGCACGTTCGACCAACTGTTGGTGACGCCGCTGTCGCCGTTCGAAATTTTAATCGGAAAAATGATAGCGCCGACCGCGATTGGAATTTTGCAGGCGATAATGATTTTTTTAGTCTGCAGATATTTTTTCGGGATACCGTTTGCGGGAAATTTTTTACTAATCCTGCTGACGCTGCTTGTCTTCACGCTTAGCTGTACGGGAATAGGGCTGTCGATTTCGGCGATATCAAATTCAATGCAACAGGTTATGGTTTACTGCTTTTTCCTGCTGTTGCCAATGGTTTTGCTGTCGGGCTTCGCAACGCCGATAGCCACGATGCCGGAAATTTTACAAATAGCAACTTACGCCAACCCGCTAAGATTCGCGCTGGATTCTTTGCGGCGAGTGTACCTTGAAGGCTGCGGATTTTCGGACATAGCATTTAATTTCGTGCCGATGATAGCGGTAGCGGCGGTAACTTTGCCGGTGGCGGCGTGGCTTTTTAGGAATAAATTATCGTGAGAAAATTTTTACCGGCGATTTTGGCGAATGTGTCAGCGGCGCTCTCGGAAATTTTATTAATGGCGTCGGCGGCGTGGCTCATTGCGTCCGCGGCGTTGCACCCGCCAATCAGCGCGTTGTCAATCGGAATAACTTTAGTTCGAACGGCGGGAATTTCGCGGGCGGTTTTGCGATACTTCGACAGATTTTTGACGCACAAAATAATTTTCAAAGTGCTTGACGACCTGCGCGAAAAACTTTTCAGACGGGCGGCGGCGAAAGTTGCACTGCGCGAGGGCGAGGCTTTGCACGAGCTTACAATCACGGCGGATTTGCTGAAAGATTTTTTACCGCGCGTAGTTTTGCCGATATCGACGGCGGCGCTTTTAACGATTTTGCTGACGTATTTTTTGTTTTTGCGAATAAAAATTTGGGCGCTGATTTTACCAGCGATTTTTTTTATTGGATTAATGCCGAAAAAATTTGCCGAAGTGGACGATTCGCTTTACCGCGGAAAAATTTTGGACTTCAACGACGCCCGCGACGAATTTAAAATTTACGGCACGGCTCCGGCGATTAATCAACTTAACAAGGCGGCAAAAAATTTCGGCGACGCGAAAATTAAAATTCAAGCGCAGAAAATCAATCACGATACGCTGATAAATATTTTGGCGGTGATTGGTATCTGCGCGATTTTGTTTGAACTCTGCGCGAACGTTGGGAAAATTGAGCTTACAGTTTGGGCGCTGATTTTGATTGCCGCGCTGGAAATTTATTCAGCCGTACCGCGCGCCGTCCGCAGCTATAAAAAAATTCCCGCGCTTGACGAAAAAATTAATTTCGCGCAGGAATTTAAAACTGATCTTGCCGTGGAATTTCGCGGCGTGGATTTTGGCTACAATTCGCCGATTTTTAAAAATTTCAATCTGCAAATCGGGCGCGGGGAACATTGGGCGATAACCGGAGAGAGCGGTGCGGGCAAAACCACTTTGCTTTATCTGATGGCGAAAATTCTTGAGCCGAAAAACGGCGTTGTGGCTGTCAACGGGAAAATCGCCGCCGCCACTGCCACGAATTATATTTTTGCCGAATCGATACGCGCCAATTTCAAAATCTACGCCACCGACGAAAATATTTCCGCCGCGCTGAAAATTTGCCAGCTTGAAGATTTCGACGCGGATAAATTTATCGGTGAAGACGGCGCGAATCTTTCGGGCGGCGAACGCGGACGTCTGCAAATTGCCCTTGCCCTTGCCAAAAATCCGGATATTTTGATTTTGGACGAACCGACAGCCGGTCTCGATAAAATTTGCGCTGAAAAATTAATCGCCGCAATTACCGCCGATTGTACACAAAAAAATCGCACGCTGATTATTTTCACGCACGATTTGAATTTAGATTTTCCAAAAATTAACCTGTCGAATTTCAATAATTAAAAAATCCATCGGCTCATCGTCCGGATATTTTGATTTTGGACGAACCGACAGCCAATCTCGATAAAATTTGCGCTGAAAATTTAATCGCCGCAATTCAAGCCGATTGTACAAAAAAAAATCGCACGCTGATTATCTTCACGCACGATTTGAATATTGATTTTAAAAATACCGTCAGTCTTCCAGAATAATCTCGTCTTCTTCGTCAAGTTTCTTGTCAATGCAATTGTCAACCCAGGTTATAACCTCCTCGGGCGGTTTGGCGAAAACGTAAACCAATTCACTGATTAAAATTTGCCGCGCCAATTCCATCAATCGCCGTTCGCCGCTGGAAATTTTGCGCTTTTTGTGTTGCCGTGAAAGATTACGCGCAACCGCCGCCACTTGCAAAATATCGCCGGTTTTCATTCGGTCGACAGTGGCATGATAGCGTTTATTCCAGCTGCCCAACATTCGCTCGGCGCGCCCGCTCAAAACTTCCGCAACCGCCGGTATCTGCGATTTGTCAATTATATCGCGCAGTCCAATTTCCTCGATTTTGTCAACGGGCAGCATCAGTTTCAAATTTCCCATCGACAAACTCAAGATATAATACGAACTCGTGACGCCGCCAACCTCATTCTCCTCAACGCCGACAACCTCTCCCGCGCCGTGCATAGGATAAACAACTCTGTCTCCAATTTTCAACTTACGCCACCCCCTAAATTTTTTCACAGCCATTCGGACTTCGTCGCCCGAATAAACAGCGCCATTAGTTGCTCTTCCGGCTCGTCCTGCTCGTACAAAATTTTATAAACCGCGCGGCTTATCGGCAATTCAATGCCCGTCATTTTCGACAATTCCATTAGCGCCTCGACCGTGTCAACGCCCTCGGCAAGTTTGTCAAATTTCTGGTGCTTAACAAATTCTTCGCCGAATTTCCGGTTGCGGCTGTGTTTCGAGAAAAGCGTTGCCTCATAATCGCCCAAATGGCTTAGCCCGTAAACAGTCATTTTATCGCCGCCGAGCGCCTCAATCAGCCGCGAAAGTTCAGCCGTCCCGCGCGCCATCAATGCGCCCTTCAAGCTGGTGCAATCCAGGCCGTCCAACATTCCCGCTGCAATTCCCACAACATTTTTAGCCGCCGCGCCAATTTCTATACCAATCAAATCTTTGCCGTAGTAAAAACGAATCAGCGGACTTTTAAAAATTTCAACAAGTTCGTGAGTCAAATTTTCGTCCGCCGCCGCTATCAGCATACAATTCGGATAACGCGCGACCAAATCTTGAACGTGACCAGGACCAACCCAAACCGCCACTTTCGCTCCGCTCAAAATTTCTTGAAAAATCGTTGACAAGCGCTTGCCGGTGCCGCGCTCCAAACCTTTCATACACAGCACGAAAATTTTTTTGTCAAGATTAAGATTCAGCGCCTTAATTTCTTCGAGCAAGCCGCGGAAATTCTGAGTGCCGATTGAAATTATTATGACGTTGGCAAAATTAATCGTCTCGGCAAGATTTTCAGTCAAGGTAACATTTTCCGGCAGTTCGAGATATTCATTGCCGCCGGTTTCCTTCAAACGTTGAAAATTTTTAGAGCCCGCGCGCCCGTACAAAATCACGTCGTGCCCAATTTTGCTGGAATACCACGCGTGAAAACTGCCCCAGCGCCCGCAGCCAATTATACTGATTTTCATTTAAACCCTCCAATCAAAGAAATTTTTTAATAATTTATTTTTGTTTTGAAAAGATTTTTTTATTTAAATCCTCCAATCAAATCGCGTACGACTTCCGCCGCCAATATCAAGCCCGCCACACTCGGCACGAACGCCACGCTTCCGATTATTTTTTCCGCGCCAAATTTTTTGGGAACTTCTTCAGAGTAAACGACTTTCAAACTTTCGACGCCGCGCTCCCGAAGTTTTTTCCGCATAACTTTTGCAACAGGATCTACCGAAGTTTTATAAATATCCGAAACTTTGAAAAGCGCCGGATTCAATTTGTTGCCAGCGCCCATTGAACTTACGAGCGGAATTTTGCGGCGCTGACATTCCACGGCAAGAGAAATTTTCGCGGTTATTGTGTCGATTGCGTCAACAACATAATCGTATTGGCAAATAAAAAAATTCTCGGCGCTCTCGTCGGGAAGATAAAATTTCTGGATGGCGTCAACCTTCGCCGCCGGATTTATCTCAAAAATTCTATCGCGCAGGACTTCAACCTTCGGCTTGCCAATCGTCGAAGTGAGCGCGTGAATTTGCCGGTTAATATTCGTCACGTCAACCGCGTCTTTGTCGATTAAAATCAAATGCCCGATTCCGGAGCGCGCCAAAGCCTCGGCTGTAAATGAACCTACGCCGCCAATTCCAAATATCGCCACAGTCGCCGCCCGCAACTTTGAAAAATTTTCTTCGCCCAAAAGCAGCCGCGTCCGCTGAAATCTTTCGTCAATCATGTTTATCACGTTTGAAATCGAACAGCGGAATCACAGCGGGATTTTTCGCGGCAGGACTTTTACTGGGAAATTGCGGCGCGGGAATATTAATTTTCGAGCGCGGCATTGACATTTGCGGCGATTTTAGCGCGATACTGTCTTCAAAATCCGTGGCGATAATCATTGCCTGGATAATTCCGTTCATTTTTTCGTCAATAACCACACCGAAGATAATGTTGACTTCGCCCTCTGTTTGGCTGTAAATGTATTCGGCGGCGTCGTTGACTTCGTGCAGGCTCAAATTTTCGTCGCCGGTAACATTCAAAATAATTCCGCGCGCGCCTTTCAAGGAGCGATCAATCAGCGGACTTTCAAGCGCCTGTTGCACCGCTTTAACCGCATTGATATTGCTCTGCCCCATTCCCAAAATCGCGTCGCTCGAACTGCTTTGCTGAAAAATCGTCGTAACGTCGGCAAAATCTACATTGATAAATCCGGTATTCAAAATGAGTTCGGCAATACAGCGAATCGCCTGCCGGAGCACTGTATCAGCCGCTTTGAAGGCGTCGACAACCGACAGCCGCTTATTGTCCAAAAGTTTCATCAGATTATCGTTTTTGACAATGACAAGCGCGTCCATACTCGACTGCATTTTGATAATTCCTTCGTTGGCAATGCGGGTTTTTTTATTGCCTTCGAAAGTGAACGGCACAGTCACAACGCCCACGGTTAAAATTCCGAGGCTCTTAGCGATTTTCGCAATAATCGGCGCAGCGCCCGTTCCGGCACCGCCGCCCATTGTCGCCGTGATAAAAATCATATCCGCGCCCGTCATCATTCGTTTCAAAGTTTCGGCGTCGCGTTTAGCCGCCTCTTCGCCGAGTTCGATTTTCCCGCCCGTACCGTGACCGCGCGTCAGATTATCGCCAATCTGCACAGTTTTAATCGGCGTATCCACGAAAAGATTCAACGCGCGCGCGTCGGTATTCACGGCAACCAATTCAACATCATTAAAATCATTTTCAGCCAGCCGTTTCAAAACGCTGCCGCCGCCGCCGCCCACGCCAAAAACTTTTATCTTAACAACGGTACGCGCCAACGGGGCTTTACTTTCGATTAAATCGCCTATCAGAATTTCGTTCGCGTCCATAGTACCGTCCTCTTCAAAATTTACAATATCATTCATAATTTCGACGCCCTTTTAAAAATTTCCTTCAATGTTTACCGGTGATAACGCGCCATTGGGTGGCGAAAATCCCCGCCAACATCAGCGCGCAACCAAAAATTTCTCGCGCAGTCATAGCTTCGCCCAAAATCAGCCAACTTGAAACCGCGCCGAAAATTGATTCAAAGCTCATTAAAATTGCCGCCGTTGAAGGTTCGGCGTATTTTTGCCCGTAAATCTGCAAAGTGAATGCCGCGCCTGAACTCATAACGCCGCCATATAAAATCGGAATTGCCGCGTTTGCCATTGCTGAAATTGTCGGCGTTTCAAAAATTTCCATTGCGCAGAAACTGAATACCATTACCGTGAAAATTTGCGCCGTCGCCAGTTCCATTACGTCAACTTTGTTTGCAAATCTGTCGACGAATAAAATTTGCGCCGCCCACATAAACGCGCTGAAAAATAATATCACGTCGCCGCGGTTTATTGAAATTTCTTCATTTATCGCCAAAAAATATAAGCCGATTAACGCCAGCGCCGCGCCTATCCAATTTTCGCGCAGAATTTTTTTGCCCAAAAATACCGCGCCCAACGGGACGAGCATTATGTACAGGCAGGTTATGAAAGCCGCTTTGCCCGCGGTGGTGTACAGCATTGAAACTTGTTGCATTGAACTTGCCACGAATAAAAATATTCCCGCGATTAATCCGATTAAAAAGCCGCGTGAATATTTGCCTGCGCGACGTTCTTTCGCTCGAAATTTCGCCGTGTAAATCAAAATTGCCAGCAGCGATAAAAATCCTATGAAAAATCTTGCCGCCATGTACGAAAATGGTCCGAGCCCGTCCATTCCCGACATCTGCGCGACAAAAGTTGTTCCCCAAAAAAATGACGCGCCCAATAACATCAGCGCCCCGCGTATTTGCATAAAAAGCCTCCCCAAAAATTTTATCAATTATATCACAAATTCGGCTAAAATAAAGCTGGCTGTGCAGTTGACTGAAAAATTTCAACGTGTTAAGATTTATAAAATTTGGGCATCGATTTAGGAGAGTGATTAATTTATGATTGACATTAGCGACCGCGTGCGGAATAAGGATTTGCAAAGCAAAATCGTTACCGCGGAGGAAGTTGCGAAATGGATTAAGCCAGGCATGACTTTAGCGTGCAGTGGCTTTACGGCGTCCGCGTATCCTAAGGCAGTTCCGCTTGCGTTGGCGGAGCGCATGAAAAAAGATCCTTTCACAGTTAACATTTGGACGGGCGCGTCAACCGGTCCGGAAATGGACGGCGCATTGGCTGAAGTCAAAGGCATCAAACAGCGCCTGCCGTATCAAACTGACGCGAAACTTCGTCCGGAAATTAACGACGGCACTGTGAATTATTTGGATTTGCATTTGTCCGAATCCGCGCAGTTATCTAGGGTTGGCTATTTGGGAAAAATTGACGCGGCGATTGTCGAGGCCTGCGCGATAACCGAGGAAGGCAATATTATTCCGACAACTTCATTGGGCAACGCGGCAAGTTACGTTCAAAGCGCGGATATTGTTATTGTCGAAATTAACACGACTCAGCCTTTGGCGCTTGAAGGTATTCACGACGTTTATATTCCGCTTGACCCGCCGAATCGTTTGCCGATACCGTTGGTAAAAGCTGACGACCGGATTGGTACGACTTACATTCCCTGCACGCCCGACAAGATTAAATTTATCGTTCCGTGCGATATTAAAGACCACACGCGCGACCTTTCGCCGATTGACGAAAATTCTAAGCAGATGGCGAAATTTACGCTTGAATTTTTGCACAAGGAAATTGCGGCGGGGCGTATGCCGAAAAATCTTTTGCCGTTGCAGAGCGGCGTTGGCAATGTGGCTAATGCGGTTTTGGCGGGCTTTGTCGATTCGGATATGCACGATTTAGTTGTGTACACTGAAGTTATTCAAGACGCAATGCTTGATTTGATTGACGCGGGGAAATTGCGCATTGCTTCGGGAACTGCTTTTTCGCCGTCGCCTGCCGGTATGAACAGATTTTACAAGGACGTTGACAAGTACCGCAAGTACATTTTGCTTCGTCCGGAAGAAATTTCCAATTCGCCGGAAGTTGTTCACAGATTGGGCGTCGTAGCGATGAATACGGCGCTGGAAGTCGACATTTACGGCAATATCAATTCTACGCACGTTTGCGGCACGAAAATGATGAATGGCATTGGCGGCAGCGGCGATTTTGCGCGCAATGCTTATTTGACGATTTTTTATACGCCGAGTACAGCTAAGGGCGGCAAAATTAGTTCGGTTGTGCCGATGTGTTCGCACATTGACCATACCGAGCACGATGTTGACGTCATTATCACTGAGCAGGGAATTGCCGATTTGCGCGGGCTTGAGCCGCGTTCCCGTGCGTTGGAAATTATTAACAAATGCGCTCACCCCGATTATAAGCCGATGCTTCTTGATTATTATGAGCGCGCTCTTGTCGAAACTAAAAAAGCTAATACGCCGCATTTGATTGACGAGGCGTTGAGTTTTCATTCGCGTTTCCTCAAAACCGGCGATATGCGTAAATAGGAAATAGGAGCTAGGAATTAGCAAATAGGGGAAAATCCCTAAACCCTAACCCCTAACTCCTAAATCCTAAAAAAACTGACTGAAAGGAAGTTTTTTTAATGAGTTGTTTTACAAATGCTGTCATTAACCGCCGTTCGATTTACGCACTGGGCAAAAATATTCCGGTGCTTGAATCTGAAATTATCGCGGTTGTCGAGCGTATGACTAAGGAAGTTCCTTCGCCTTTCAATATTCAGAGTCAGCGTGTTGTCGTAGCAATGGACGAATACCACGAAAATGTTTGGGATATCACGATTTCCAAGATGAAGGAAATTTTGACTGAAGAAGCTTTTGCCAAAACTGAACAGAAACTTGAAACCTTCAAAGCCGCTTACGGTACGATTTTATTTTTTGAAGAAATTGATATTGTTCACGGTATGCAAAAGAAATTCCCTACCTATGCGGATCATTTTCCGATTTGGGCGGCGCAGGCTAATGGTATGCTCCAATTTGCAATTTGGACGGAACTTGAGAATATGGGTTTGGGCGTGAATATTCAGCATTACAACCCGCTTATCAACGTTGACATTATACGGGCGTTCAATATTCCGGATAATTGGGAACTCGCTGCAGAAATGGTTTTCGGCGAAAAATTACAACCGGCGGGCGCGATTGAAAAAGTTCCCGTGTCAGAGCGCGTTAAAGTCTTTAGATGATTAATATCAGCATTTCTTTCTAGAAAGAAACGCTGGCAAAGAAAGCAGCCCGCCGGATAATTCGCTTCACGCTCATTAGCGGCGGGCGGGTTCGGGCGCGCATCCGTGCGCGCCTCGGGATTCGATTTTTTTAGTAAGGAGTGTTTGACGAATGTTTAAAGTTTTGGGTATCGATCACATTGGCATTGCCTCAACTGATTTGGCGGACGGCGATTTTTGGAAAACTCTCGGCTTGCAATGCACCGGCGAGGAAACCGTTGCCGAACAAAAAGTTACCACCGCGTTTTATCCGACCACCGAAGATAAGCAGCACGGCGAAATTGAACTTCTCGTAGCGAGCGAAGCCGGCAGCCCGATTGAAAAATTTATCGAGAAAAACGGCGGACGCGGCGGCATTCAGCATATCGCATTGCGCGTTGACAACCTCGAAGCGGCGCTTGCCGACCTCAAAGAAAAAGGCGTTAAACTTATCGACGAAAAACCGCGCAAAGGTGCGGGCGGCGCGCAAATCGCGTTCATTCACCCGAAAGCTACTCACGGCGTACTTTTGGAACTCTGCCAGCGTGGTTGATTAGGAATTAGGAGTTAGGAATTAGTGAATAGGGAAAATCCCTAAATCTTAAATCCTATATCCTAAATCCTAAAAAGCGACTGAAAGGAGCTTTTTCATGGCGACTGTTCAAGAAAAAATTGACTTAATGCACGCGAAGAAACAGGTAATTCAGCAGGGCGGCGGGCAAAAACGCATTGACGCCCAACACAGCAAGGGCAAACTTACCGCCCGCGAGAGAATTGAAATGTTCTTCGACGAAGGCACTTTTATTGAGCTTGACATGTTCGTTAAGCATCGTTGCACAAATTTCGGGCAAGAGAAAAAGGACTTGCCAGGCGAAGGCGTTGTTACCGGCTACGGCACTGTTGACGGGCGGCTTGTTTATGCGTTCGCGCAGGACTTCACCGTCGAAGGCGGCTCACTCGGCGAAAAGCACGCTCACAAAATCTGGAAAGTTATGGATTTGGCTATGAAAATGGGTGCGCCACTTATCGGCATTAACGACTCCGGCGGCGCGCGTATTCAAGAGGCTGTTGACGCTTTGTCGGGCTACGCGGGAATTTTCTTCCGCAACACGGCGGCGTCCGGCGTCATTCCGCAAATTTCCGTCATAATGGGTCCCTGCGCGGGCGGCGCGGTTTATTCCCCTGCCATTACCGATTTTATTTACATGGTTAAAAATACCAGCCAAATGTTTATCACCGGTCCGGCGGTTATCAAATCCGTTACGGCGGAAGAAGTTACTGCTGAAGAACTCGGCGGCGCTATGACGCACAACAGCCGTTCGGGCGTGGCGCATTTCGCGGCGGAAGATGAACAGGATTGTATTAATCAGATTAGATATTTGTTAAGTTTCTTGCCGAGCAATAATTTGGAAGAAGCACCGATTGTTGACACCGGCGACGACCCCGACCGGCAGGAAGATTTTCTCAACACGATTATTCCCGATAATCCAAATGCGCCGTACGATATGAAGGAAGTTATCCGCGGCATTGTCGATAACGGCGAATTTTACGAAGTCCACCAATATTTTGCCACGAATATAATTACGTGTTTTGCGCGCTTTGACGGGCGGACGGTTGGTATCATTGCGAATCAGCCTGCGGTTATGGCGGGCTGCCTTGACGTCAACGCCTCCGATAAATCTGCGCGATTCATTCGTTTCTGCGACGCCTTCAATATTCCGCTGGTTAACCTTGTCGACGTTCCAGGATTTTTGCCAGGCGTTGACCAAGAATATAACGGCATAATTCGGCACGGCGCGAAAATGCTTTATGCTTACAGCGAGGCGACTGTTCCGAAAGTTACGGTTATTACGCGCAAGGCTTACGGCGGCTCGTATATTGCGATGTGCTGCCGCGAATTGGGCGCGGATCAAGTTATGGCGTGGCCGAGCGCTGAAATTGCGGTTATGGGACCGGCGGGCGCGGCGAATATCATTTTCCGCAAAGACCCCGATAAAGATCAGAAAACTGCTGAATACGTCGAAGAATTTGCAACGCCGTACAAGGCGGCTGAGCGCGGTTACGCTGATATGATTATTGAGCCGAAAGAAACGCGTCCGCTGATTATCACGGCTTTAAATGCTCTTGCAAGTAAGCGCGAATCTGCACCGACCAAAAAGCACGGCAATATTCCGCTCTAAAAAGGAGATGGCAGCGATGGCTGAAAATATTAAACCGGAAATTGTCGCGGCTATAATTGCGGCAATACAGCAAATTTCTCAAGGCGGCAGAGTCGTCGCCGTCAAAGTCAAACGCAACGAAATTTGGACGCTGGCTAATCGCGTCAAATAATCGGAGGTAATGTTAATGGCAACGAAAAAATTTAATGTCACGGTGAACGGCACGACGTACGAAGTCGAAGTCGAAGAAGTTAAATCTTCCGGCGGCAGTGCGCCCGTTGCGAAACCTGCCCCTGCTCCTGCGCCAAAACCCGCAGCAGCTCCGGCTCCGGCGGCAGCTCCTGCTCCGGCGAAAGTTTCTGCGGGCGCGGGCGAACATTCAATCGATTCACCGATGCCTGGCAAAGTCGTCAAGCTTGTTGCAAGCGAAGGCGCGTCCGTCAAAGCCGGCGAAGTTTTGTTGATTCTTGAAGCTATGAAAATGCAAAACGAAATTACCGCGGACGCTGACGGCGTCGTCAAAAAGTTCAACGTTGCGGCGGGGCAAAGCGTCAAAGCTCACGAATCGCTTGTAATTCTCGGCTAATATAATTTTCCAAAAATCCGCGGAGTCGTCGGTGAAATTATCGGCGGCTCTTTTAATTTCCCAAAAAATTCGGCGCGCGGCAGGAAATGTATTAATCCTTGTTGAAATAACCAGCAAAGTTTAGGTGTTTGTTTACTAATTAAGAATGTTTTGGTGATGAAATATGGGATTGGTAAAATTGGAAATGGGCGGCAACAAAAAATTAGTCTGTCCAACGTGTAAAAACGACTTACGCAAAGCTGAAGGCGGTCCCGTCAGAATTGTTGACGGCAAAATCGATATGGACGCCACTTTGCCGCGCCAAATTTGCGACCACTGCGGCGTTTTCTATCGTGAACTCTTAAAATCCGGCTACTATAACGTTTTCGATTTGCCGCCGGAAGAAAGACAGGCTCACGAGCGCGTCATTTCCACGGGCGATATTCCGCCAACAGTTTTGAAACGCGAAGCTGACGGTAAATGCCCTTGCCCGCGCTGCGGCGACAGAATGGATTTTGTTGAGGCAGGTCCTGTGCAAATCGTCAACGGCAAACCGGATTTTTCAAATACGATGGATCATTTCGTCTGCCCGTACTGCAAATCCGTTTTCAGAAAAATCGCCGGCACGGATTATTTCCAGTGGTCTGAAAAATAGGAGCGTGAAAAAATTTTGAATTTAATTATTCTGGCTTATACCGAACAAGCTAAAAATTATGATTTCGCTTTTAATGCGATAAAAAAATTAGATTGCAATTTGGTTGGCTTTGTTTCCCTTGACTATAAAAGACTTTTTGAAAAAATTGAAGACTACACAATTTATCCCGTTGATTATATTAATTTTTTAGATTATGACCTCGCCTTGATTGACGCTAATGAAGATATCGCTCAAATGATAGTAAGTACGTTGATTAAATTAAATATCCCTCCTCATAAATCCAGAACCATTTATTGGCTGCTACAACAAATTATGATTAAAAAATACGAAGATATTAACGACCCCGCCATTCAAGAGATTTTGTCGTATTGGCGGACGCCGCGCGAACTTTCCATTTTTAATCAATATTTGGCAAATGTTCCACATACCCTTGATGAAGTTTTTTTGGATGAAACTTGCGGCTTGCCGTACATAAATTTTAAAACTATCGAAGATAAAACGCGGCGAATGTATTTCCCTGCAAATAAAAATTTTCTTAAATCTCCCGATGGTAAAAGTTACGCAACTGACGTTCTGCGCGAGCAAGTTCCAACTTCACCACATTTATATATCAAGGGAGAGCATAAAATCAACGAAGGCGACGTTTTGATTGACGCCGGAGTTTGTGAAGGAAATTTTGCGTTGCGCTACGTTGATATCTGTTCACAAGTCTATCTTTTTGAAATGGATCAAAATTGGTTTACGCCGCTGTATTTTTCGTTTAAAGATTGTTGGGATAAAGTAAAATTAATTCCTAAAGCTGTTTCTGACCAAACGGGGGGGCAGTATAACATTAGATGAAGCAATTAATATTCCAAATAACAAAAATGTTTTTCTAAAGATGGAAATTGAAGGCGCTGAACCCGCTGCACTTCGCGGCGCGCGGAAGATTTTATCAAGCTGCAAGGTTAAAGCTTCGGTGTGCAGTTATCACAATTTTAATGACGCGCTGCAGATTAAATCTATTTTTCAAAGATATGGTTATAAAACTTGGACGAGTGAGGGTTATATGATTTTTTTATTTGACAACAAAATTTGGGAAACGGCGGATTTACGCAAAGGCATTGTTTACGCGGAAAATTATTAAAACTTGCGAAATTTCGCTTAAGCTGGTATGATTAAAAAAATTGCTGGAGGGGCGATTTATGGAAAGGCGAAGAGGTTTCAGCTGGTTCACGGTTTTAATGCTGGTGGTATTCGCATATTTCGGCACGGTGTTAATTTCGCAGCAGCTGCATTTATCGCAGGTTAGCGAAAGTCAGCGAATCGCCGATAAAAAATTGGCGGCGGCGCAGGCTGAAAATGACAAATTGCGCAAAGAATACGAGGAACTTCAAAATCTGGATAACATTGAAAAAATTGCGCGCGAAGATCTTGGGCTCGCCAGAGACGGCGAACTCCCGTATCAAGTTGCGCATTAATTTATAAAAAATTTCGGGGAGGACGGTATTTTGGCAATAGAATTGGGCAGCGTAGTTGAAGGTAAAGTTACGCGCATTATGAATTTTGGTGCTTTCGTTGATTTGGGGGACGGCAAAGTCGGACTTATTCACATTTCCGAAGTTGCCGACGAATACGTTAATTCCGTGAGCGATTTTCTCAAAGAAGGCGACACCGTTCAAGCAAAGGTTATCACAATTGACCAAAACGGCAAAATTGCGCTGTCGATAAAAAAAATGAAGCCGCAAAGTCAAGACGCGGACAGGGGCTTTCGCGGCTCAAAGGGCAAACCTGCGGGGCGCGGTGAACACAGACCGAACAACCGGCAAATGTCAGCCTCATTCGAAGACAAATTATCCAAATTCCTGAAAGACAGCGACGAAAGACTGACAGATTTAAAACGCAAAACGGACTCAAAGCGCGGCGGTCGCGGCTCGAGACGTTCGGACTAGCCGCCCCTTGTTTTAGGAATAAGGATTTAGGAAATAGGATATAGGGATTAGCGCAACTTCCCTAACCCCTATCCCCTAACCCCTAAACCCTAATCAGGGGGTGCTTTTTGTTGATAGGAAAATTCATTGACACCTGCCAGGCTGAAAAAATTTTTCCTGTGAAAAAAATCGTCGTGGCAGTATCGGGCGGCGCAGATTCACTTGCGTTGGCGGATTTAATTAATCGGGCGCGGCAACGTTTCAAACTGGAAATTTGCATTGCGCATTACGAACACGGCTTACGCGGGCAAGATTCGCTTGACGACGCCAATTTTGTTGAAAGTTTTGCTAAGGATTTGGGCGTTGAATTTTTTTGTAAAAGCGGCGAAGTGGCTAATTTTGCGGCGGAAAATAAAATTTCTGTCGAGACGGCGGCGCGTAAATTGCGCTATGAATTTTTATCGGAAATTCGGCGACAATTAAATTTCGACGCAATAGCCTTAGCTCACCACGCCAACGATCAAGCGGAAACGATTTTAATGCGGCTAATGCGCGGCTCGACTTTGGACGGACTTTCGGCAATGAAATTCTGCGCGAGTTCGCCCTACGGTTTGCTGATTCGCCCGCTACTTCGTTTCAAAAAATCTGAACTTGAAAATTACTGCCGCGAAAGAAATTTAATCCCGCGCGTCGACGCCACGAATTTTGACGCAATCGCCACGCGCAATAAAATTCGACTGGAACTTTTACCCGCGCTTGAAAATTTTAATCCGGCGATTGTCGAAACGCTTTGCAGATTTGGCGAAACTGCCGCCGCTGATTCAGACTTTATTAAGGCAGAAATTGAAAAAATTTACCCTGCCGTCGTCCAAAATAAATCAGTCCTGCGCGACGAATTTTTGAAATTGCACGTGACACTTCAGCGCGGCGTTATCAAAAAATTTGTTGCTGAAAGTTGCGGCGGCGTCAAGGATTTGGGCTTTGTGCATTTCGAGGCGCTGAGAAAAGTTTTGGCAAATAATTTATCCGGCGTCGAACTTCCCAAAAACCTTCGCGCAGATTTGAGGCGCGGCAAATTAACAATCACGCAAAATTTTTAGAGAGGGATGGTTAAATTGAAAACTAAAGAAGATTATATCGAAAAGGTACTGTACAGCGAGGAGGAAATTGCGGCGCGCTGCAAAGAGCTCAGCGACAAAATCAGCGCCGATTACAAAGATATTTCAAAGCCGCTGTTGACGGTCGGGATTTTGAACGGCGCGGTTATTTTTTATACAGATTTGGTACGCCGCCTGTCAATTCCTGTGCATTTCGATTTTATGATCGCCTCAAGCTACGACGCGAATACTCACACGAGCGGCAAGGTTAACATTTTGAAAAATCTGGACAACGACCCGCGCGGGCGCGATATTCTGCTGATTGAAGATATTATTGACTCCGGCACGACGATGAATTATCTGGTGAATTATTTCAAGGACAAGGGCGCTAACAGCGTTAAAGTTTGCGCGCTGTTGGATAAGCCTTCGCGCCGCAAAGTCGACGTCAACGTTGATTATACCGGCTTTGAAGTTCCCGACGAATTTATTGTCGGTTACGGATTGGATTTCGCACAGCACTACCGGAATTTGCCGTATCTCGGAATTTTGAAACGCAGCGTTTATTCCGGTAAATAATTTGGTTAAAGGAGCGTTTTCTATTGAATAATTTTTTACGCAACGTCGGCTTTTATTTGTTGGTGATATTCGTTGCGATAACGGCGTATGATTATTTTTCAGTGAAGCCGCAGGTGACAATCGAAGAATTGAGCTATTCACAATTTTTGCAACGCGTAGAATCGGGCGAAGTTTCAAAGGTCGTCTTAACCAGAAATGCAATCAAAGCCACGCGCAAAGACGGCACAGAATTTAACACGACAGCGCCGGATTTCCCGATAGGCGACGATGCGCTTGTAACGAAATTGGAAACTGCCGGCGTCGAAATAATTGCACAAAATCCCAAAGAGCCGCCGTGGTGGGTGACGCTCCTTTCGTCATTTTTGCCAATTTTAATTTTAGTCGGCGTGTGGTTTTTCATAATGAATCAGACGCACGGCACGGGCAGTAAGGTAATGTCATTCGGCAAAAGTCGGGCGAAAATGGCAAGCGGCGACAAAGTCAAAGTCACTTTCAACGACGTGGCGGGCGCGGACGAAGCTAAGGAAGAACTCCAGGAGGTTGTCGAATTTCTCAAGCACCCGAAAAAGTTTAACGATTTGGGCGCGCGCATTCCTAAGGGCGTTTTGCTTTTCGGTCCTCCAGGCACGGGCAAAACTTTATTGGCAAAGGCTGTTGCGGGCGAAGCGGGCGTAGCATTTTTCTCAATCAGCGGCTCAGATTTCGTTGAAATGTTCGTAGGCGTGGGTGCGTCGCGTGTTCGTGATTTATTCGCGCAGGCTAAGAAAAATTCGCCGTGTATAATCTTCATTGACGAAATTGACGCAGTCGGCAGGCAACGCGGCGCGGGTTTCAGCGGCGGGCACGACGAACGCGAACAGACTTTGAATCAGCTTTTGGTTGAAATGGACGGCTTTGCGGCGAACGAAGGCATAATCATAATCGCCGCCACGAATCGCCCCGATATCCTTGACCAGGCGCTTTTAAGACCAGGCAGATTTGACAGACAGATTGTCGTTGACAAGCCCGATATCACCGGCAGAATTGCGATTTTGAAAGTTCATTCCAAAGGCAAGCCGATTGGCAAAGACGTTGATTTAGACGTGTTAGCGCGGCGGACGCCTGGCTTCACGGGCGCAGATTTGGCTAATTTGGTTAATGAAGCGGCACTTTTGGCGGCGCGGCGCAATAAGCACGAAATTAATATGCTTGAGCTTGAAGAATCGATTGAGCGCGTCATGGCGGGACCGGAGCGCAAATCCAAAGTTATGAGCGACGACGAAAAGAAATTGACGGCTTATCACGAAGGCGGGCACGCGCTGGTTGGTATGATGTTGAAACACGCCGACCCCGTTCACAAAGTTACGATCATTCCGCGCGGGCGGGCTGGCGGTTATACGCTGATGTTGCCGAAGGAAGACAGGAATTACGCCACGCGCTCTGAACTTTTGGACAGGCTGAAGGTGGCAATGGGCGGGCGCGTTGCCGAGGAAATTGTTTTGAATGAAATTTCAACCGGCGCTTCGCAGGATATTCAGCAGGCGAGCCGGATTGTCCGCTCAATGATTATGCAATACGGTATGAGCGACGTTCTCGGTCCTGTGGCTTACGGCAGCGACCAAACGCAAATGTATTTCGGGCAAAATCAGCGCAATTATTCAGAGGAAGTTGCCGGCGAAATTGACAAGGAAGTTCACAAATATATGGAAGAGGCTTACGAATCTTGCCGGACGATTATCAATGAGAATCGCGATAAACTTGACAGAATCGCGCAGATGTTGATTGACAAAGAAACTTTGACGGCGGCGGAGCTCAAAGAAATTGTTTTCGGCACAGTCGATAGCCCAATGATTGAGCTCACTAAAAAAATTCCGGACGAGCCAATAATTTTGGCGAAAGAAAATCCTGCGCCGATTTTGAACAATTCGAATCCGACGCCGATTTAAAAATTTGCGGTTGATAATTTTTCGGTGGAATGTTAAAATTTCACCGATATTTTTTTGCAAATGAATTTCAGCACAAATAACAGCTCGCGGATTGAACTTGCAAAGAAAATTCCGGAAGAGCCAATAATTTTAGCGAAAGAAAATCCTGCGCCGATTTTAAATAATTCGAATCCGACGCCGGTTTAAAAAAATTTATTTTGTTGATAATTTTTCGGTGGAATGTTAAAATTTCATCGATATTTTTTTGCAAAGGAGAATCGACTTGAAAGTTGTAATTTTGGCGGGCGGATTTGGCACGCGGATTAGTGAAGAATCTCAGCTTATCCCAAAGCCGATGATTGAAATTGGCGGACATCCTATTTTGTGGCACATTATGAAGGAATACGCGCATTTCGGTTTCAACGAGTTTGTGATTTGCGCCGGTTACAAGCAGCGCATCATCAAAGAATATTTTGCCGATTACGCCCTGCACAACAGCGATATAACTTTTGATTTTCGCGGCGAGAATCGAATTAAAGTCCACAATAATTTTTCCGAGGATTGGAAAGTTACGGTTGTGGATACCGGCTACAGCACGACGACGGGCGGGCGCGTGAAAAAAATTCAGCCGTACATTACCGAAGAAAATTTTATGCTGACGTACGGCGACGGCGTTTCTGACGTAGATATTTCGGCGCTGGTGAAGTTCCACGAATCGCACGGAAAAATTTGCACGATAACTGCGGTTAAGCCCGAGAGCAGATTTGGCTATTTGGATTTCGACGGCGACAAAGTTTTGGCGTTTCGCGAAAAATCCAAAGAAGACGTTGGCTATATCAACGCGGGTTATATGGTTTTGAGCGCGAAAGTCTTTGATTATATCGAAGGCGATTATATGTTCGAGCAAGAGCCGATGCGCAAATTGACGGGCGACGGCGAGGTTATGGCGTATCGGCACGAGGGATTTTGGCAATGTATGGACACTCTGCGCGACAAGATGAAGCTTGAGGAACTTTGGAAAAATGGCGCGCCGTGGCAAACTTGGGCTTGAGGTAAAATTATGATAACCAAACAATTTGAGCAGGATTTGAAATATACCTTCGACAGATTGACGGAAACGGAGCGCGAAAAATTTTCCGGCAGTACAATTTTAATCACCGGAAGCGCGGGGACGATTGGCTTTTATCTCACGCATTTCTTTTACAGATTTAAAAGCGAACTGAATTTGAAAAAAGTTATCTGCCTTGACAATTTTATTATGGGTCAGCCGAAATGGCAGGAAAATATTTCCGACGACGCGCGCATTGTTTTTCGGAAATTTGATATCATTCACGACCGGATTGAAGATATTCCCGAGGCGGCAGACGCCCATTTTGTTTTGCATATGGCTTCGATAGCTTCACCGATTTTTTACCGGCAATATCCGATTGAGACGCTTGACGCCAATGTTTGGGGCTTGCGGCGGCTTTTCGAATTTTACAGGGGCAAAAATCTGCGCGGCTTTTTATTTTTTTCGACCAGCGAAATTTACGGCGATCCTTCCGAAGTTCCCACCGGCGAAGAATACAACGGCAACGTTAGTTGCACCGGTCCGCGCGCCTGTTATGACGAATCCAAGCGTTTTGGCGAAACTATGTGCAGGCTTTTCGCGCAGGCGTACCAAATGCCAATCGGCGTCGTTCGGCTCTTCAACGCCTATGGTCCTGGAATGAAGATTAACGACAAGCGCGTTGTTGCCGATTTTGCGAAAAATATTGTCGACGGCAAAGATATAATTATTCTGTCGAGCGGCACGCCAACGCGGACTTTTTGCTATATCGCCGATACGGTTGCCGGCTGTCTGAAGGTTTTGCTTTACGGAAAGTACGATTATTTTAACATCGGGATTGATAAACCGGAAATTCCAATCGTAAAACTTGCGGAAATTTACCGTGAGGCGGGGCGCGAAATTTTCAACTACAGCGGAAAAATCGACTATGCGGTTTCCGAAGACAAAGATTATTTGACGCACAATCCGCAACGCCGCTGCCCGAATATTGACAAGGCGAAAAAAATTCTCGGTTACAATCCAACAATTTTGGTAAATGAAGGCGTTACGAGATTTTTGACTTTCATTAAAGAAAATCTCAATCGGGGGGGGGTATGAAAATATCGAATGGTAATTGATATGTTTTTAATGATTTGGCTATAGGGGAATTTGCGAATGATAACTGTATTTGGATTAGGATTTGTGGGTCTGACGACGGCGCTGGGCTTTGCGCATTTGGGCTACAAAGTTTACGGCGTGGACGTTGACGCCGAACGCAAGGCTACACTTCGCGCCGGAAATTTGCCTTTCCTTGAGAAACAAATGGATGAAGTCCTGCGCGAGCATTTGAACAAAAATTTTATCGTGACGGACGACATTAAGGCGGCGGTTTCTGACAGCGAAATTATTTATTATTGCGTTGGGACGCCGTACGGCGCGGACGGCAGCGCGGATTTGAAATATTTGTTTTCGGCGGTCGATATGACGATT
The DNA here is from genome assembly GCA_905235685.1 of uncultured Selenomonadaceae bacterium. GTDB lineage: Bacteria > Bacillota > Negativicutes > Selenomonadales > Selenomonadaceae > Quinella. Next base: position 15,659 of record CAJOMO010000003.1, on the reverse strand, counting down.
GACGCCGTTTCTGATGAAAAATTCCGCGTGCTGGTTACTAAATCGACAATTCCGCCCTCGACGACTTCAGAGAAAATTATTCCTTACGTCAACGAAAAAACCGGCGGCTCGAAAAATTTTGCCGTGGCGAATAATCCGGAATTTCTGCGCGAAGGTCATTGTTGGGAAGATTTTATCGGCGCTGACAGAATCGTTATCGGCTGTGACAATGAAAAAGCGCGCGAAAAACTTATCGAACTTTACGCGCCAATGAATATTCCGATTAAGTGCGTGACGCCGTCGACGGGCGAATTTATCAAGTATCTGTCGAATACGCTACTTGCCACGCTGATTAGCTATTCAAACGAAATGGCACAGGTTGCCGACACAATCGGCGACATTGAAGTTGCCGCGGCGTTCAAGATTCTTCATATGGACAAGCGCTGGAACAATTGCAATATGACTACTTACGTTTACCCTGGCTGTGGTTACGGCGGCTATTGTCTGCCGAAAGATACCAACGCGATGTTCGCGCAGAGCAAGGCTAAGGGCTTTGAGCCGCAGATTTTGAAAAATGTTATCGAGACGAATAATCAGCGTCCGGCGACTATCGCTAAAAAAATTGTCAAGAATCTGAACACAAATTCGACGATTGGGATTTTGGGCTTAAGTTTCAAGCCGCTCTCTGACGACGTGCGGGATACGCCGGCGCTGCGTATAATTCAAGAAATTTTGTCGTTGGGCTACAAAAATATTGTGGCGTACGATCCGGCGGCGAATGCTGAATTTGCGAAACGTTATCCCGAAATTCCGATTAGGCTTTTAAATTCTGCGCGAGAAGTTTATGACGCGGCGAATGTGCTTGCGATTGTCACAGCGTGGGAAGAATTTAAGTGCGTGCCGAAATTTGGCGATAAGCCGATAATCGACTGTAGATATATTTTGCAAACGGAGTGAATGATATGACCGGCTTTAAATTATTTGAGAAGATACCGACGCCGCTTGAAGGTTGTTTTGAAATTCAGGCAGTGGTGCGCGGCGATAATCGCGGCTCGTTTATAAAAACTTTTCACGCGGAAGCTTTTCGGGAGCTGAATTTGGCAACCGATTTCAAAGAAGAATACTATTCGACTTCGACAAAAAATGTTTTGCGCGGCTTACATTTTCAGATTCCCCCCGCGGCTCACGATAAATTTGTTTACTGCGTCGAGGGCGAAGTCATGGACGTTGCGCTGGATTTGAGAAAAAATTCCGCGACTTACGGCAAGTATTGCAGCTGTCGGCTCATTGGCGGCAAAGGCAATGCGATTTATTTGCCGGTTGGTTTTGCGCACGGATTTTTGACTTTGAGCGAGCGCGCAATTATCGTTTGCAAGACAACTACAGTTTATTCGCCGGAAAATGACAAAGGCGTTCTCTGGAGTTCCTGCGGAATTGATTGGAAATGCGCCGCGCCGATTTTGTCAGAGCGCGACACGAAACATCCTGCGCTTGCGGATTTTGATTCGCCGTTCTAAGAGGGGCTTGACATGAAAATTTTAATGACGGGTATCACCGGCTTTATCGGGCATCATTTGGGTGCGCGGCTGGTAAATGACGGGCATGAAGTTTTTGCGCTGGTTAGACCGACTTCAAAAATTGACGAGCTCAATAAAAATTTGCGCGAAAATGTCAAATTTTGCGTTTACAGCGACGAAAATACGATTTTGGACGTGGTGAATAATCTTTGCGCTGAAGGCAATAAGCCGGACATGGTTTATCATTTGGCGGCAAATGTTTTGGCGGCTCACAAATTCGGCGATATTAAAAATTTGATTCAAAGCAATATAACTTTCGGCGCGGAAATTCTTGACGCCATGACGGCGAATAATATTTACAATTTCGTGAACACCGGAACGATGCAGCAACATTTTGAAGACGCTGAATACAGCCCTGTGAATTTTTACGCGGCGACGAAAGAAGGCTTTGAGAACATTCTCAGATTTTACATTGAAGCCCAAAATTTGAAGTGCATCTCGCTGCATTTGTTTGACACGTACGGCGCGGACGACAGGCGCGGCAAGATTTTGGGTTTGCTGAAAAAAATTGCAACTACCGGCGAAACTTTGAAGATGTCGCCGGGCGCGCAGCTGATTGATATTGTTTACGTTGACGATGTGGTTGAGGCGTTTGTTTTGGCGGGCGAATATCTTTTCGCGGGCAAATATGATTATTGCGGCACTTACGGCGTGTCGTCGTTGAATCCAATATCTCTGCGCGAAGTTGTGAAAATTTTTGAGGAAGTTGCGGGCAAAAAACTTTCAATTGAATGGGGCGGGCGACCGTATCGTCAGCGGGAAGTTATGATACCGTGGACGAAATTTCAAACCTTGCCCGATTGGAATCCGAAAATAAATTTACGCGCGGGCATACAGAAATTTTTGGGGGCGAAAATATGAGCGAAATTGTTTTGCAGTACACTCGCGCAGGACACGTTGAGAATATTCACCGTGGCGATGTGGCGGCGGTGAATTGTGCGGGCGAAATTATTTCTGAAGTTGGTAATGCGCATTTGCCCATGTTTTGGCGAAGTGCGGCGAAACCGTTTCAAGCTTTGCCGTTCGTGAAAAATGGCGGCTTAGAAAAATACAACATTTCGCAGGAGGAACTTGCGGTTTTAGTGTCGTCGCACAGCGGCGAGGAAAATCATGTTGCGTTGGTGCGCGGGATTTTGGCGAAATTGGGGCTTGACGAATCGGTATTAGACTGTGGCGTAGTTCGCCCGATGAGTGGCAAGGCGTTCAAAGATTTAATTTCCAAAGGCGAAAAAGTTTTACCGGTTCACAATCCTTGTTCGGGCAAACATTCACAGATAATCGCGTTGGCAATGATGTTGGGCGTACCAATCGAAGGCTACACGAAACCGGAGCATGAGGCGCAGAAAATCATTTTCAAGCACGTGGCAATGGCAGCGAAAGTTCCGGAATCCGAACTTGAAATTGGAATTGACGGTTGCGGCGTGCCGGTATTTTATTTGCCGCTTTACAATATGGCGCTGGCGTATGCGCGGCTGTCGACGCCGAAATTGGGCGATTGGGGCGAATACGAGCTTGCCGCAACGAAAATTCGTGACGCAATGAGCGCTTATCCGCAAGTTATTTCCGGCACGGGCAGAATTGATTTGGCTGTTTCGGAAATTACCGGCGGAAGGGTTATCGCGAAAATCGGCGCGGACGCGGTTTATTGCCTTTGCGTCAAGGACGAAAATCTCGGTATTGCGTTCAAAATCGAAGATGGCAGTTACGCCGCGGTTACGCCCATGGTTATTGCTGTTTTGAAAAAATTGGATTTGCTCACCAAAAATGAATCTGAACAGCTCGATAAAAAATTTCCTCCGGTTTTGAAAAATCATCGCGGCGAAATTATTGGTACTATCGAAGCGGTTTTTTAAATTTATGTCAGCATTTCTTTCTTTTCGGAAAGAAAGAAACGCTTGCAAAGAAAGAAAACTGCCCGCATTAGTCACATCACGTGACTAGCGCGGGCGGGGCGCGCGTCCGTGCGCGCCTCTTAAGTTGCGTAGGTGAATCATTTGCAAATCTTTGACAAAATTAAGCGTATTATTACGAACAGCAAAGTTGTCGGCGTCAATATTATTCGAAAAAATGTAGTTGATTCTACAAACGAATTGGCAAAAACTTTGGCGAAAAATGGCGCGGCTGACGGTACTGTCATTATTGCCGAGGAACAAACCGGCGGCAAAGGCAGACTCGACAGAAAATTTTTTTCACCGCGCGATAAAGGGCTGTGGTTTAGTATAATTCTGCGCCCACAATGTTTGCCCAATGACGCGCCCAAATTTACCCTGATGGCGGCGGCGGCTATTGCCTGCGCGATGGAGCGGTTTAACCTGCGCGCCGAAATAAAGTGGCCAAATGATATTATGTACAGCGGGCGAAAGTTGGTTGGCATTTTGACTGAAATGAGCGCCGAGGTCGACCGCGTGAATTTTGTTGTCGTCGGCATTGGCATTAACGTGAATATCGAGCGCGCCGAATTTCCGGAAAATATCCGCGACGTGGCGGCGTCTCTTTCCGAAATGAACGGCGGCAATTTGAATCGCGCAGAATTTTTTAACGCGGTGCTTGAGGAATTTGACAGGCTTTATAATCAAAAAAGTTTCAGCGAAGTTTTCAAGATTTGGCGCGAATACAATATCACGCTCGGCAAAAATATCGACGTGATAGAGGCGGACAGCGGCGAGATTTTCACGGGCAAGGCGATTGACATTGCGGCTGACGGCGCGCTGATTGTCGATATTGGCGGCGAACAGAGAACTTTTTACGCAGGCGATGTTTCCATTCGCACAAAATAAAAAAAATCGGGCAGTTAATTTTTGGCTGTCCGATTAATTTTTAGCTGATTTTGCCGTCGCGAATGAGTTCACGCGCCGCTTTTCCGGTCAAATGTTCAATTTCGAGAATCATAATTTTAACGGCGTTGACGCGGGCGAGTTCCCTGTCACGCAAATTTTTATCGACGTTGGGCGAATATTTATCGGCAAGGAGTTCAAGCGCATGCAATTTTTCAACTTCTTCAGCGATACGAATTTTGCCAAAGGCGATGGCGCTGGCGTAGTAGCTGGTGAACTCTTCGGCGATAACTTCGTGGCGGGCAACGACGCAGAATGAAACTTTGTCGTTGTTTTTAATGGCGTCGAGTTTGTGACCAGTAAGGGCGCTGTGAAAATAGATTTTGTTATCGGCGAAAGCGTAATTGAGCGGCACGGCGTAATTGTAGCCGTCGTCGCCGCTGAGCGCCAATACGCCAAATTCGCCTTCGCGCAGAATTTTTTCCGCGGTTTCAAATTTCAGTGCGCATTTAACGCGGCGCATTTCCCTAAACATAAAATCACCTGCCCGCCGAAACGCCGTCCCTGATAAATTCGGCAAGTTTGTCAGATTCCTTATTGGCGGCGTCGATTTTCAAAAGTTCGTTACGGCATTCCCGCAGTCCTTGAATCGCCGAGTCGATAATTTTCACGGTGATAATTTCGTCGCTGTCAACGATTTTTTTCAGCGCCAATTTGCAGCTGGCGGAAATTTTTTCGGTTAATTTGTCGCGGTGTTCGTTGCGTTTGTTAATTTCCTCTGCCAATTTCGTTAATTGATCCATTGTGTGGACGGCGGATAAATAATCGTAGCGCATTTGCGGCGTCAATGGTACAACTTTGCCTTCCGCCGGTACGCCGCCGCGCGCTAATGCTTGCTTAAATCGCTCAATCGTTGCCATATTTAACACTTCCTTTTCGGAAATTATATCAAATCATGCCGACTTTGCAACAACAATATCAACTTTCTTTTGCGCAAAAGAAAGTTGCAAAGAAAACAGCCGCTCAGATAGTCGACTTCCGGTCGACTAATTCGCGGCGGGGTTCGGGCGCGCGTCCGTGCGCGCCTCTTAACTGTTGGATGTGTAGCCACTTATTAAAATGTCGTCGCCAATTTTTTCTGCTTGCAAATTTGTTAAAATAACTGCGTCCAATAATTTCTCAAAGCCCGCGCCCTCAACCGGCGTCAATGCATTTTTACCGCCCAAAATCTTCGGCGCAATAAACGCGTAAACTTTATCAACCAGTCCTGCGCGAATCATTGAAAAATTCAAAGTGCCGCCGCCCTCAAGCAATATCGAAGTAATTTCCAGTTTCGCAAGTTCCGCCATCAAAATTTTCAAATCAACGCGTTCGCCGTCACCGGCAACAATGATTTTCGCGCCCGCATTTTCCAGCGCAGAAATTTTTTCGGCGGGAGCATTTGCCGTTACCGCAATGATCGTTTCAGTCAATTTATCAGTCAAAATTTTAGCGTCAAGCGGCGTCCGTGCGCGGCTGTCAATCACTATTCGCACAGGATTTTTGCCATTTTCAAGGCGCGTCGTCAAACTCGGATTGTCAGCCAAAACCGTACCCACGCCGACCATTATTCCGTCCGAAATATCGCGCAGGTGGTGAGTAAACGCCCGCGATTTTTCGCCGCTAATCCATTGAGATTCGCCGCTAACCGTCGCAATTTTCCCGTCCAACGAACTCGCAAATTTCGCCGTCACAAACGGAATTTTTTTCGTGATGTACTTGATAAAAACCTCATTGAGCCTGCGCGCGTCATTTTCCAAAATGCCGACGTCAACGGCAATTCCGGCGGCTCTCAAAATTTCGATACCGCGCCCCGCAACCAGCGGATTTGGATCTGTCATTGCCACGACAACGCGCTTAACGCCCGATTCAACAATCCTATTCGCGCAGGGCGGCGTCCTTCCAAAATGCGAACACGGCTCAAGCGTCACATACATTGTAGCGCCTTTCGCCAATTCGCCCGCCATATTCAACGCGTGAATTTCAGCGTGCGGTGTACCGGCTTTTCTGTGCCAGCCTTCGGCGATAATCCTTCCGCCGTTGACAATCACCGCGCCAACCAGTGGATTTGGTGAAGTGCGCCCTTCAGCGTTGCGGGCAATTTTCAAAGCCTCGCTCATAAAAATTTCGTCCGTCATAAAATTTCTCCGTCATTTTAATAAACTAATCACGTTGCTGCTGTCTTTGTTAGCCTGCGCAAGTACAGCCTGCGCCGCCTGCGATAAAATATTTGCGCGGGTGTATTCTGTCATTTCGTGCGCCATATCGGCGTCACGGATAACAGATTCGGCTGCCTGCGTATTTTCTGCGGTGGTCGTTACGTTTTCAAGCGTGTGTTCCAGGCGTTGCAGATAAGCGCCAATGTTCGTCGCCTGATCCGTCGCATATTCCAGCGCGCTGTCGATAACGCGAATTGCAATATTGGCACTTTCGCGCGTTCGCAAATTTATATCGTCCAGCGTCATCTCTTGCACTTGGTCAAGCAATTCTTGAAAAGCCTTGTATTTATCGGCGTCATTTTTAAGATTTATCAGCCGCTCCTTGTCAGCCTCGCTCGGCACATTAGCTTTCAAAGATTTTGTATGCATATCGGCAATTCTGATACTCAAAGCTTGTCCGGATTTATCGCCAACATGGAACATAACATTTTTCAAAAAGGTTACCGGCACTTCGACAGTTTCAGTTACAGTTTCTGCAACAGTTGTTGTAGTTTCAACTTCGACAAGTTCAGTGACGGTTGTTGTGGTGTTAATGGTTGTTGTGGTCTCAATTGTTGTTGTAGTTTCAATGGTGGTTGTAGTCGAAACTGTTGTTGTGGTAGGCACTTCGACAGTTTCAGTCGTAGTTGTGGTAATCGTATTTGTGGGCTCGTCCAGCTCAGTTAATGTTGATAAGATGGTATTTGTTGTCAAATTGGTAACCAGAACACCCCTTGAAAGTAAATAAAAAGTCCCAGGTGGATAAAGTGTAATATCATTACCTAACGCCACAGTTCCGCAAGAATTACCAGAACCATCATGTCCGAAGCCTATGTATAGGGCATGTGTTGAACGAGCCGTAACATTGGCACTATCACCGATTGTGATATTTCCAACAGAGCCATAAGCGCCGCTACCTATTCCCGCTCCATAATTCGAACTAGCCGTAACATTGGCACTGCCGCCAATTGTAATATCGCCAATAGAGCTCTGTGCTCCGCTGCCTATTCCTGCGCCGTATGATCCGGATACCGAAGCTGTAACTACAACGCTGCCACCTATATTAATGCTTGCGTCCGATCTTTCATTAACATCATTTCCAATACCGGCAGCGCCGGAGCCGTCAGTCGTATTATCAGCAACTATTTTTCCTGAGCCAAGTATGTTTAAGCCTCCGCCGATATTTATTACAGCATATTGCCAATTATCACTACAATTTAAATTATTCTCGCCTTGTACAATCAGCGTATTTGTGCCGCTGCCGAATTTTATCGCGTTCATCTCACCCGAATTGGTTATATTCAAATTTTGAATCCAAAGATTAGCATTGCTCGCCGTGACGTTAATTGTTGCGTTATTAAGCGTACCGTTGCCGACGATTTTTACATTTTGCGCCGAAATATTCAGCGTGCCGGTAAAATCGCTCGCCAGCTGATAAACGCCGTCCTCCGTTATAGAATTGCCACTAATTTCAATCGGAGTGGTTGAAGTTTCTGTAGTTGTAACCGTCGATTCAACAGTTGTTGTAGTTTCAACGGTGGTTGTAGTCGAAACTGTTGTTGTGGTCGGCACTTCGACAAAGTCAGTAACGCTTGTTGTGGTTTCAATGGTGGTTGTCGTTTCAACGGTTACTGTAGTTTCAATGGTCGTATAAACAGTTTTAGTTTGCGTTTGCGTGGCGGTCGACGCGCTTTGAATTTCCGCCGCCAAAGAGCCGTCCAAAAGATTTTTGCCATTGTAATTGGTTGTCGTGGCTATGTCGTTTATATTTCCCAGCGCCTGGTCAAGATTTTTCTGGAGAATTGCGCGGTCTTCGTCAGTGTTGGTATCGGTCGCCGCGTCAATGGCTAGGGCTTTTAAATTTTTAATGACATCAATAATATTTTCTGCCCCCCCCCCCCGCAATTTTTAGCATTGAAATACCATTTTGAATATTTTCTTGGTCTTGATTAAGGCTAAGGATTTGGCTTTGCATTCTTGAGCTGATTGCGTAACCTGCGGCGTCGTCTTGGGCGGAAGTGATTTTTTGCCCGCCGGAAATTTTTTTCAAATCCTTTGTAGCTTTGTTGTTGTTGTTCATGAGTTCACGGAGCGCCAATTGAGCGCCTGCGTTGTTTCTTATTGAAATTGACATAAAAATCCCCCCTAATTACAAAAATTTTATCGATAGTCGCGGCGGTTTTCATAAATTATTTCAAAAAGCCGCTGATAATTTGTTCTTCAGCTTCCTGCTCGGTCAAGCCCAGCGTCATTAATTTAATCAGCTGCTCGCCCGCAATTTTGCCAATCGCCGCCTCGTGAAACAGCATCGCGTCAACGTGATTTGCCTCCAAAGACGGCACGGCTAAGATTTTGCCCTCGTCCATAATGATTGAATCGCATTCGGTATGACCGTTGCAAGGCGCATTGCCAATCACGCACAAATCCAATTTCTGGAAAGATTTTCCCTTAGCAACGCCGCGCGAAACGACGTCAGCGCCGGAATTTTCGCCGTTCAAGGTTATTTTGTAAGTGCTGTAAGCTTTTTGCGCGCCGTGCGTCATAAGCCTTTCGCGGACGATTAATTTTGCGCCGGTTTTCAATTCGGCGGTCGTCACGCGGTTTGTCGAATCGACGCCCTTAATTTGAACCATTTCCATTTCCATAATACTATCGTCATTCAGCGAAACTTCCGTAAGCGGGTTAAGAATTTTTTGCCCTGCGCCGTCGCCCGAACCGTAATGCTTTTCGACGTACTTAACTTTAGAATTTTTGCCGACAAAAAATCTGTGGACGCCGTCGTGTTCCGAATCCTGGTTGCCGCAATTGTCGATACCGCAGCCCGCCACAATCACCACGTCGCAATTTTCGCCGATATAAAAATCGTTGTAAACCGTTTCCTTAATGCCGCTGGCGCTCAGCACAACCGGAATATGCACGCTTTCGTTTTTCGTGCCGTCTTTGACGCGAATGTCGATGCCGCTGCCGTCGTCTTTGGAAGTGATATCGATATTGGCGGTGGTGTTGCGCCCCGCAAGTTGGCTGTTCGCGCGGAAATTATATGCGCCGATTGGCACTTTGTGAAGTCCGGCAATTTCGGCGATTAAGCGCCGCTGTATTTCGTCAAGTTTTAACATAATCTCACCTCTTCAGCTTTTCGCACTCGCGCAGGACTGATTCCGTATTTATAATTTCGGGTAAAATTTTTTCAGCCGCACCGCGATTTTTAATTTGCCCTTCCGCCAATACAATTATTTCGTCGGCAATGCTCAAAATCCGTTCTTGGTGTGAAATTATCACAATTGAGCCGCCGTCGATATTTTTGCGCATATCTTCAAAAATCTGTATCAGATGTTTAAAACTCCAAAGGTCAATGCCTGCCTCGGGTTCGTCGAAAATCGAAAGTTTTGTTTTGCGCGCAAGAATCGTCGCAATTTCAATGCGCTTGACTTCGCCGCCCGACAACGAAGAATTAACTTCGCGGTTAATGTAGTCCCTCGCGCAGAGCCCAACCGCTGAAAGATAATCGCAGGCTTTATTGAAAGGCAACTTGCCGCCCGCCGACAATTTCAGCAGGTCGAAAACTTCAATGCCTTTGAAACGCACGGGCTGTTGAAACGCAAAACTTATCCCGAATTGCGCGCGCTCGGTAATATCGGCGTCGGTAATATCCTGCCCGTCAAAAATAATCTTGCCGCCGGTCGGTTTCTCAATGCCCATAATCAGCCGCGCCAACGTCGATTTGCCGCCGCCGTTCGGTCCGGTTATCACCACGAATTTATTATTTTCCACGGTCAAATTCACGCCGCGGATTATTTCATTTTTGTCAACGCTGAAAAAAATATCCCGCAATTCCAGCATCGTTTAAGCCTCCTCGTACATTTTTTCAATTTCCGGTCGCGCAGAATTTTTACGCAGATTTTCAAAAAAATTTTCCCGATGAATTACCACTGCCGCGATAAATTCAGCAACGTAATCTTCGAACATTCCCGCCGAATCGTACAGCCGCCAAAAACTTTCGACGCTGTTTGAAGTGTCAACGTCATATTCAATTCTGTGCAAAAGGCGCGCCAGTTCTGCGCGAATTTCCGGCGTATACATCGATTTTAAAAGCGCAAGTTCCGGCAATGAGCGCGCGGCTCGAACTAACCAAAATTCTACTTCCAAATCGCCGCCGATATTTTCAAAGCCGCAGTCAATCAGCTTTTTCAGAAAATCGGGCGGCGCGTTTTTTCGGAGCGGCGAAAATCTCACGTGCTTATAAAACGACGCGTACATAAGCCGCTCAAATTCTGCGCGCGTGTAAAATCTTGAGACAATGCCGCCAAAATTCCCGTGCATTAACTTTTCCAAAATCTTCCAGTGGCGAATGTTTCTGAAACTGGTTATGAAGACGCCGGTTTGTTTCAGATATTGCGAAAAGCCCGCCGCTATGTCCTGCGGATTCGTCACCACTTCCAAAGTCAAATCGCCGATTATCGCGTCAAAAAATTCCGGCTCAAAAGGCAGTCGTTCTGCGCGATAATCCATCACAATAACTTTAACGCGCTCGTCAACAAAATCTTCGTCCGGCGTAATAAAAAAAATTTCAGCTGCCGGAAAAATCGCCCGCAAAGCTGAAATGTAGTCAGCACTTTCAACAATCAAAATCTTGGTGAAAAAATCTTCACCGTCAAGAAAATTCGTCAAACTGGGTTTAATATCGTTCACGCTAAACCTCCGGATTCAATTCGTCGCCGTATTCGCGCAGAAAAATTTTCTGATACCGGCGATATTTCGGGTCAAGCGGCTTTTCCTTCGGGCAATGAATACACCAAAAATCTGCAGACTGATTCGGCACGACAACTTTGTAACCAGCGCGGCTCATTTCTTTGCACTGCGAAGTGTCGTACAAATGCCAGCCGTCAAGAAAATTCGTCAAGCTGGGTTTAATATCGTTCACGCTAAACCTCCGGATTCAATTCGTCGCCGTATTCGCGCAGAAAAATTTTCTGATACCGCCGATATTTCGGGTCAAGCGGCTTTTCCTTCGGGCAATGAATACACCAAAAATCTGCAGACTGATTCGGCACAACAACTTTGTAACCAGCGCGGCTCATTTCTTTGCACTGCGAAGTGTCGTACAAATGCCAGCCGTCAAATAAATCTTCGCGCCAGGGCAAATCATATTGCGTCGCCAAAAATAAGCCGTCGACTGATTCAACTTCCTGATAAGCGCCCGCCGGTTCGTCGCATTCGGAATCAACCACGCTCTCCGGCTCGCACGCATGCAAAACGCGCCCAAAAGTCCGCATACCGTCCCACCAAACGCCGGTTATCGGCAAATGCAGACAGCCTATCATTCCAACCGCGCCGATACTTTTATCGGCAAAAATTTTCAGCAGGTCGGCGATAAGATTTTTATTCACAACAAAAGTATCTTGGTGCAGGTAAATTTTGTATTTCGCGTCAGAAATTTTCATAGCCGAATTGTAGCCCGCCGTCATAGATTTTGCGCCGCGCACGGGAATAATTTCAACGCTCATACCGTCGGGAATTTTCAAATGTTTCAAGTACAAAACGCATTCCGAATACCAATAATCGCTGTTGACGCAGGTTATAAAGGCAACTTTTTTATCGTCCAATCAATTCAACCGCCTTGCTCAAAGTTTCGCCAATATTTTCGCGGATAATCAGCTCCGCTTCCCTGTCGGCGTGTGTCTCGCTCTTGTTAATGATAATCAGATATTCGCCGTTGAAATAATCGACAAGCCCCGCCGCCGGATAAACCACAAGGCTCGTGCCGCCAACAATCAGCGTATCAGCCGCGCTAATCGCCTTTATCGCCGCCTTCAAAACTTGTTCGTCAAGCGATTCTTCATACAGCACAACGTCGGGGCGCACCAGCCCGCCGCATTTCGCGCAATACGGAATAGGTTTATTTTCGACAATATAATGGATATCGTAATTTTCGCCGCATTTAACACAAAAACTTCTGCGCACCGAGCCGTGCAATTCGTACACAGTTTTTGAGCCGGCGGCTTGATGCAACCCGTCAATATTTTGAGTGACAACCGCCGATAAAATATTTCTGCGTTCAAGTTCAGCCAGCGCGATATGACCGGCGTTGGGTTTCGCGTCAAGGTAGACAATGCGCGTCCGATAAAATTCGTAAAAATCCGCGGGGCAATTCATAAAAAAAGTATGCGTCACAATTTCTTCGGGGCGAAATTTCTGATTCAGCCGCTGATTGTAAATCCCGTTGGCGCTGCGAAAATCCGGTATTCCGGATTCAGTTGACATTCCCGCACCGCCGAAAAATACTGCGCGAGTACTTTCGGATAAAATTTTCGCCAACTTTTTAATTTTGTCCATTGTCGCCGTCCTCGAATTTCAAAGCGATAATGTCTTCGTCCGCCGGATTAATCGCACGCTTAACCAAATCGATATGAGCCGCCTCGTCCGTCGGCACGATAAATTTTTGAATGCGCCCTTCGTTGTACAGGAATTTCGCCACTTCGCCGGAAATAATTTGCAGGCGGTGATTATTCAAATTCAGATAATGGCGGCGTTGTTCGTGCGAAACGTCAGCGCTGCCCAAATTGGCGGTATCGTCGATAACAAATTTGGGCAAAATCTCGCCGTCCTGCTGAAAAAGAATCTCAGCAATAGCCCTGCCAATATCGCTCATACCGTAAATGATACCGGCGGGAATTTTTTCTGCGGGCGAAATTTCAAGCGCAGTCTGCAATTCTTTGAGCATATCGGTTTTTTCGCGCAGAATTTTATCGCGAAAATCTTGTTGTTTGGCAAGTTCCGCCTTGAAATTTTTAATCGCGTCTTGAATTTTAATGGCAACGTCGGGCGCTGATTCAATCGTCTCTTCGAATTTAAATTCGGCGGGAATATCCACGTCAATGTCATTAGCCATTACGCCGCGCTTGCCGGTGATAATCACGCAATTTGACAGCGCCGCCTCGCGCAGGAGTTGATCCTTCGACGCCAATTCGCCAAAATCAACATAAACTTTCGCCCGATTAAAAAGTTTCTGGACAATTTCGGGGCGCGCGTCTTCAACCGGCAGCCATTCAGTTTCGGACAAATCTTTGACAACCTCGGTAAAATCCTTGCCGCCGGTTTTGCGATAAGCCACGAGATTTCTTTTGCCGGTGAGTTTGGAATTTTGCGCCGCGTCAATAAAATTCTGCGTTAAGTGGTCGCCGACGCTGTAAATTTTTTCTTCGGGAACGCCATTAACTTTCAAAAATTGTCGCGCGTATTCGCTCTGCGCCCAATGTTCGATGTCAGCGTCAAATCGATTGAAACTGAAAAACCGCGGCATGGGTTCAGCCAAAATATTTTCCATTAAATCAGCCGCTTTAATCGCAATATCGCGCAGAAATGCATTGACATCAACCCACCACAGCACGCGGCGCGCCTTTTTCGTCAAGTAAAGGTAAGTCGCGGCAACTTCCGGCACGATTAAAATATTTTGCTCGTCGTCTTCGGCGCCGCTGTCGTAGGGAATGTTATATTTTTCATAAGCCGCGTCAACCGGATTTTCGGCGTTAAAATCTTCGACGCTGGGCAAATAAATCATGTAGGTTTCGATATTCAATCTGAGAAGCTGAGACGCCAATTGGTGGCAACGTTCGGCAGTTTCGCTGCGGTTGTTGCCTGGGCACAGCACATAAATTTTCGTTTCCGGATAAATTAACATATAAAGACTCTCCCAAAAATTTTTTTTCAATTATAACACAGCCGCCAAAATCTTCAAATAAAAAAAAGCCGCCGCCACGGATGGCGGCGCGAACCCCGCCGCGAATTAGTCGACCGGAAGTCGACTATCTGAGCGGCTGTTTTCTTTGCAACTTTCTTTTGCGCCAAAAGAAAGTTGATCACTCTTAAAAAAAGAAATTCGTTGATAAATATTTGTTTGCAAAACGGCGAAATTGTGTTATCATACGGAAAAAGTTGTTAGTATTTTCGGCAAGGGAGGATTATGTATGCTCAAAAGTATAGCAGTTATGACGTCCGGCGGCGATAGCCCGGGAATGAATGCGGCGGTGCGTGCCGTAACTAGAACTGCTCTTCATCAAGGTGTCAAAGTTTGGGGTATTCGCGGCGGCTATCACGGTATGCTCGACGAAGATATGTTTGAAATGCAGTCCAAAGACGTTGGCGATATCATTCAGCGCGGCGGTACATTTTTGGGAACAGCGCGTTGCAGACGTTTCACGACGCCGGAAGGTCGCATGCTCGGCTACAAAAATTTAGTCGACCGCGGCATTCAAGGTTTGGTAGTTGTCGGTGGCGACGGCTCATTGCGCGGCGCGTCTACGCTCAGTCAAGAAACCGGTTTGCCGATTGTCGGTTTGCCTGGCACGATTGACAATGACGTTTGGGGCTCTGAATACACTATCGGCTGCGATACCGCGGCGAACACGATTATTGACGCAATGAATAAACTGCGCGATACCGCTTCGGCTCACCGCAGAATTATTGTTTTGGAAGTTATGGGGCGCAATAGCGGCTGGTTGGCAATGGTCGCCGGTATTTCGGGCGGCGCGGAATATATTCTTGTTCCGGAAGAACCCTTTGACCTCGAAGAAATTTGCGAAAATATGAAGGCCGAATACGAAAAAGGCAAACGCTACATTTTGATGGTGGTTGCCGAGGGCGCGGGCAAAGCCAGCGATATTGGACCGATTATCGCCGAAAAAACCGGAATAGATACCCGCATTTCCAAATTGGGGCATATTCAGCGCGGCGGCTCGCCGTCGGTTATCGACCGCGTTAACGCCAGCCGCCTCGGCGAACATGCGGCGCTTGCGATAATTTCCGGCTTGTCCGATATCGTTTTCGGTTTCAACCGCGGGCACGTCGTTTCAATCAACCTGCACGACGCTGTTAACAATAAGAAAACTCTTGACCCGCAACTGATGCGCCTTGCGAAAGTTCTTGCGTAAATTTTTTCTCACACAAATAAACAAAATCGCCGATTGGATTTGTTCCGACCGGCTTTTTTTGTAAAAGTGAACCACCCACGACTAAAGTCGCGGGCTTCTAGGAAACCGAAGTCTCCATTTAAGAAGTTTGGCAAATGCCCTTATTCTTACCGGCGTGTCCACGTC
>CAJOMO010000002.1 GCA_905235685.1 uncultured Selenomonadaceae bacterium | reverse complement strand
CGCACATTCTAGCGTTTGCATTGTTTAATTTTCAAAGAGCCCGCTGAAGTGATTCAGCCTGCGTATAATACTTCACCAAACCGCTTTTGTCAACCCCCCTCAAAAAAATTTTTTCAGACAAAATATTTCCGCGCCGCGCCTATCAAATACAGTGAACCGGCAACGATTTTCACGTCGCCGACAGTATTTTTCAACAGCTGAACAGCCTCGGCAATATCTTCAACGCCAACATTTTTAATCCCGCGCGCCGACAAATTTTCACACAGAATTTTAATCGCCGCGGCACGCTCCGAAATTGGCGGCGTCACGATAACAAAATCCTCTGCGCGAAATAAAATCTTAATCATTTCGTCAAAATTTTTATCAGCCAACGCGCCGAAAATCCAAACGCGTTTGCCCGCCGGAAAATTTTTGTCCAAACTCGCCCGCAAAGCCGCCGCCCCGTGAGGATTGTGCGCACCGTCAATCACAACGCCGTTAATAATTTCAAAGCGTCCCGCCCATTCAACGCTCTCAAGTCCTGCGCGAATAATTTTTTCATCGATATTTAAAATCCTAGCTGTTTGAATCGCCACAGCCGCATTGAATTTCTGATATTCACCCTGCAGATTAATTTTCACATCGACAGGCGCGGTAATTTCGTAAATCGGCGAATTTTTTTCAGCGGCAACTGCGCGAATAATTTTCAGCGGCAAACCCGTCGCACCCGTCACAACCGGAACGCCCTCCTTGATAATCCCCGCCTTGTTCTGCGCGATACTTTTTAAATCGCCCAAAATATTTTCGTGCTCCAACGCCACATTCGTGATAATCGAAATTTCCGGCGTAATAATGTTCGTCGAATCGTACAGCCCGCCGAGCCCAACTTCGATAACCGACACATCAACTTTCCTGCGCGAAAAATATTCAAACGCCGCCGCCGTCAAAACTTCAAACTGCGTCGCCTCTACGCCGCAACTTTTTACCAAATCAATCTGCGCCGCAAAATCCGACTCAGAAATATTTTCGCCGTCAATCTTAATCCGCTCGCAATAACTTTCCAAATGCGGCGAAGTAAACAAACCAACGCGCTTGCCGCTCAATTTCAAAATCTCCGCCAACATCGCGCAAACCGAGCCTTTGCCGTTCGTGCCGGTTACGTGGATTGTCGGATAATTATTCTGCGGATTGTCAAGTTTAGACATAATTTTTTCAATGCGCTCTAAGCCGGGCTTTATCCCAAAAATTTTCAAACTGTCAAGATATTTCAAAGCATTTTCCATTTAATTCACCACCAGCGGCACATAATACGCTTCAGTGCCAATAATTTTATTCGTCGAAAATCGGCAGTAAACCGCGGAAGGCTGCGCGCCCAACATAAAACAGCTAACCGTTATGTAACCTTCGAGCCAACCGCTGTCAACCTGCACTTCAAATTTCGGCGTGCGAATGAATTGCTGATACATAAATTTATCCGATTCGCGGCAAACAACTTCGTCCGGCGCGTCAATCTGATTTTCGTAAACCGTGCGCTGATTTTCCACGATTGAAATGTTGCGACCTTCGCGCCCCCATATCGGCTTTTTGATATATTCGCCGCCCGCCAGAATTTTAATATCGTCGTCAAAGAAACTCGGCGGCAGGTACTTTTCGATAATCGCGCGCTCCTCGGCGCTGAAATAATCGCTGTACAAATAAATCTGCCACACCAACGCGAAAAATGATTTATTCTGCATAATGACGGCTTCGGGCGGATTGAACAGCGCAAATTTATTTTCAGCGTATCGTTGCATAAAAAGCACGCCCAAATCGTCGCCGTCGGTTGCGGTTTCTTCAATCAAAATTTCCATTGGGTGAAGTCGATAAATCGCCGAAGCGTGCCGCCCGTCCGGTAAAAGTATTCCGTCCGCATCAACTTGCAAATCGTAAAACGACACAAATTCAACATCGCCGGAAATGGATTCGCGCTTTAGCAAATTCATCAGATATTTCGTCGTGCCGTAATCTTCCGGATAATCTTCAAAGCAGGAAAATATGAACGGGCGCGTGCGATTGAAAATTCCGCTTGCAAGATTGATTTTCGGCGGCGAAATTTTTTGCCGAATATGGCGCAGGAAACTTGACAATTTTTTTTCCGCGCCAAAATTCGGATTTTCAAAGCCGAAACTGTCAGCCGCAATCTGATTGACGTAATACGCCTCGATAATTCCGCAGGGCGTATCAGCGTTAATTTCGACAACTTTAAGCGCGCCGCCTTCGTCAATGACAAAATCGAATCTCGACAGCCACGTCGACAAATTCAGCGCATTTGGTATGTTCAGGAACGGCAGAATTTTCGGAGGCATATTCATTTGCTCTTGAAATTTTTTAGGCGCTCGTTGAAAAACTTTAACGACTTTCTCAAAGATCTTGAACAATTCGCAGCTGGCGTTTCTAATTTCGGTGTAAAAATTTTTATCAAAGCCCAACGTGGACAACGCCGGATAACGATCGGGATAATCGCCGTATTTGACGAACGGCATAACATTTTGATCAATCGAATCAATGTAAGTCATAAATTCATCGCTTTAAGAAGAGCCGCCGCGCGCGCCCGCCGAGCCAAAACCGGATTTCGCCGCCGAAGTTGTTGGAGTCTTCGAAGTAACGGCTCTGTCTTTTGAAAGATTAACTCTAGAATTATTTGCAGGCGGCGCAGGATTTTTCGCGGCAGAATTATTATTTGAATTTCGCGGCGAAGTGGCGTGATTCACGTTAGAATTATTTGCAGGCGATGCAGGATTTTTCGCGGCAGAATTATTATTTGAATTTCGCGGCGAAGTGGCGTGATTCGCGTTAGAATTATTTGCATCCGGCGCAGGATTTTTCGCGGCAGAATTATTATTTGAGCTTAGAGCGCCCGCTCCGCCGCCGCCAGGAGTATTTTGGTCATTGCGTTTAAGAGGCTCGGAAACAGCATAGCGATTATTGGCAGAATCCCACCTGCCCAAATTGCCGGTATTTTGATAGCCATGGAAAAGATAATAGCCCGCCGCCATACCCGCGATTAATCCCGCAGTTCCGGAAAGATAATCGAGCGAGCCGTCTTCCTGCCGTCTGAAGGTAACGGATTTGCCGTCGTCATATTTGGCGGTTTCAGTGCCGTCGCCGTTGTCAATCAGCGTGTATTCGTTGCCGCTGTCGTCTTTAAGTCGTTGTCCAACAGCGGTGTTAGTTTCGGCGGGCGTGGGATTTTTGGCAGAATCCGGCTCTGAAGAGCAGCCATAGATAACCAGCGCGGTTGTCAAAAATGCGCCGATTAAATATTTGGTTTTAGATTTTGGCTTAGGCGGTTGTGTCGACTCTAAGAAAAACCGCTTTCTGTCTTCGTCCAATTAAAACACCTCCCGCGAAATTGCCTTACAAATTTTTCAGCTGTTCAATGCGCGATTCGACGGACGAAATTTTTTCCTGCGCGACGGATAATTTTTCGCGTTCAGCCTGCACAACTTCAGCGGGCGCTTTGCTGATAAATTTTTCGTTGTTAAGTTTGCCTTCGGTTGCGGCGATACCTTTTTTAAGTTTGTCGAGTTCCTTTTGAAGGCGCGCAATTTCCTTGTCGGTGTCGATAAGATTTTTAATCGGCAAGAAAATTTCAACACCCAATGCAACGCCGGTTAAAGCGTGGTCGGGTTTATCGGCGGAAAAATTAATCGGCTCAGCCGCGGCAAGTTCGGCAATGTAATTCACGTTTGACTTAACGACGCACAAATTTTCCGCGCCGGAAATTTTAAGCACAACTTCAGATTTTTTACGCGGCTCAACGCCAATTTCATTTTTCAAATTGCGAATGACTTTAATAATTTCCGTGATAATCTGCATTTGATTTTCGGCGGTTTCGTCAATTTCGCCGGCTTTAACCCACGGCGCGAGCATAATTGAGCCTTCGGCGTTCGGCAATTTTTGTCTGATAATTTCTGTCAAAAACGGCATAAACGGGTGCAGCAGCCGCAAAGATTTTTCCAGCACGGTATTTAAAACGTACAGCGCGGTATTTTTCGCCCTGACGTCAGGGCCGTAAAGCCGCGCCTTCGTCAGCTCAATGTACCAATCGCAAAATTCCGACCAAATAAAATCGTACATAAGCCGCGCCGCTTCGCCCAATTCGAACTTGTCAAGATTTTCAGTCACACTTCGCGCAGTGCGATTCAGCCGTGAAATTATCCATTTGTCCGCCAAAGTCAAATCGGTTTCATTCGGCTTAAAATCGGCGTCGAAGTTTTCAAGATTCATCAGCAAAAAGCGCGACGCATTCCAAATCTTGTTGGCGAAATTTCGCGCAGATTCAACCCTTTGCCACGAAAAGCGCAAATCATTTCCAGGCGTGTTGCCGGTAACCAACATAAAGCGCAAAGAATCAGCGCCGTATTTGTCGATAACTTCAACAGGATCAATACCGTTGCCGAGCGATTTTGACATTTTACGGTTAAGTTCGTCACGCACCAGCCCGTGAATAAAAACGTTGCGGAAAGGAACAGCGCCGCGGAATTTCAAACCCATCATAATCATTCGGGCAACCCAGAAAAATATAATATCGTAGCCGGTAACCAGCGTTGACGTCGGATAAAATTTTTTGAGCTCGGGCGTTTCATTCGGATAGCCCAAAGTCGAAAAAGGCCACAGCGCGCTGCTAAACCAGGTATCTAACACGTCTTCGTCCTGCGCGATATTTTTGCTGTGACAATGGGCGCATTCGGTAACATTTTCGCCAACAGTCATTTCGCCGCAATCGTCGCAGTACCAAGCCGGTATCCTGTGCCCCCACCACAATTGACGGCTGATACACCAATCACGAATATTTTCCAGCCAGTTGATATAAATTTTGGTAAAGCGCTCCGGAACAAATTTTAAATCGCCATTTTTCACAGCGTCAATTGCCGGCTTAGCAAGCGTATCCATTTTCACAAACCATTGACGGCTGACAAGCGGCTCAACCGTCGTATTGCAACGCGAACAATGACCAACCGCGTGTTCGTGGTTTTCCACAGAAACCAAAACGCCCGCCGCCTTCAAATCTTCGACGATAATTTTGCGGCATTCGTACCTGTCTAAGCCGGAATATTTACCGAGCCCTTCAGCCATTGTGCCGTCGTTATTGATAACTCTGACCTGCGCGAGATTGTGGCGCAAACCCATTTCAAAATCGTTGGGGTCGTGCGCCGGAGTAACTTTAACCGCGCCCGTGCCAAATTCTTTGTCGACATATTCATCGGCGAAAAGCGGAATTTCACGGTTGACAATTGGCAAAATCAGCGTGCGTCCAACCAAATTTTTATAGCGCGGGTCGTCGGGGTGAACTGCAACGCCGGTATCGCCCAACATAGTTTCGGGGCGCGTCGTCGCCACTTCAACATATTCGTCGCTGTCTTTGAATTTGTACCGCAAATGCCATAAATGCCCCTGCTCGGTGACGTGCTCGACTTCGATATCGGAAAGCGCCGTGTTGCATTTCGGACACCAATTAGTAATTCTGTTGCCGCGGTAAATCAAGCCTTCATTGTACAGCGTAACAAAAACTTTTCGGACGGCAGCGCTGCAGCCTTCGTCCATAGTGAAACGTTCTCTGTCCCAATCGCAGCTCGCGCCCAAAATCCTAAGCTGTTGAGTAATGCGGCTGCCGTACTTTTCCTTCCACTGCCAAACGCGCTCTAAAAATTTTTCGCGCCCCAATTCGTAACGGTTAGTTCCGTCTTCGCGCAGAGCCGCTTCAACGCGCGCCTGAGTTGCAATTCCGGCGTGATCAGTGCCAGGCATCCATAAAGTATTATCGCCGCGCATTCTGTGATAACGAATCAAAATATCCTGCAAAGTTTCGTCAAGCGCGTGCCCCATATGCAACTGTCCCGTAACATTCGGCGGCGGAATAACTATGCTGTACGGCTCACCTGCGCGAGAGGCTTCGGTATGAAAATTTTTATCCGCTTCCCATTTGGCGTAAATTTCGCGCTCAAAATTCTGCGGCTCATAAACTTTAGAAATATTTTCCAAAACATTACCCCCAATAAAAAATCTGCCGCCATTTTAAACCGTGGCGGAAATTTTTTCAATGCTTTATTTGGCGGTTGTGTTATAATGAGCCGACACGAAAATTTTAGGAGATGTTTTAATGAAACAGTTAATGTTGGGGAACAAGGCGATAGCGCGCGGGCTGTATGAAGCGGGCGTTTGTTTTGTTTCAAGTTACCCGGGCACGCCTTCAACGGAAATAACCGAAGAGGCGGCGAAGTTCGACGAAATTTATTGCGAATGGGCGCCCAATGAAAAGGTTGCGCTTGAATCGGCGTTCGGCGCGAGTTTGGCGGGACGCAGGGCTTTTTGCGGACAAAAACACGTCGGCTTGAACGTGGCCGCAGATCCGCTTTTCACAATGGCTTACACGGGCGTTAACGCGGGATTGGTGATTGTGGTTGCGGACGACGCCGGTATGCATTCTTCGCAAAATGAGCAAGACAGCCGCCATTACGCCATCGCCGCGAAAGTTCCAATGCTTGAGCCGTCGGATTCCGCGGAGGCGCTGGAATTTACCAAACTTGCCTACGAAATTTCCGAGCTGTTCGATACACCGGTTATCATAAAAATGTGTACGCGCGTGGCTCATTCTCAATCCGTCGTCGAAATTGGCGAGCGCGTTGTTCCCGAAAAATCTTACGAGAAAGATATTGCCAAATACGTAATGATGCCTGGCAACGCCAAAAAGCGCCACCCGATTGTCGAGGCGCGCATGAAAAATTTAATCGAATACGCCGAGAAAACGCCGATTAATCGCGCAGAAATTTTTTCCGGCGAAATTGGAATTATCACCTCGTCGACAAGTTATCAGTACGTCAAAGAAGTTTTCGGCGACAGCGTCAGCGTTTTAAAATTGGGCATGGTTAACCCGTTGCCGCCCGAATTGATTAAAGATTTCGCGTCGAAAGTCAAGCGCCTGGTTGTCGTTGAGGAACTTGACGCCGTGATTGAGAATTTTGTTAAATCGCTCGGCATAAAAGTTGAGGGCAAAAATATTCTGCCGGTTATCGACGAATTTTCGCAAAATCTGATAGCTAAATCTTTTGGCAAGGAAGTTACAGCGGGCGTTACCGTCGAAGATAAAATTCCTGCGCGACCGCCGGTAATGTGCGCGGGCTGTCCTCACCGCGGATTATTTTATTCGCTGAAAAAACGCAACTGCACGGTGCTGGGCGATATCGGCTGTTACACATTGGGCGCAGTTCCGCCGCTCTCAACCATCGAATTAACTTTGTGTATGGGCGCGTCGATTGGCGCTACTCACGGTTTCAATAAAATTCTCGGCGAAAAATCCGAAGGCAAGACAGTTGCGGTTATCGGCGATTCA
This sequence comes from uncultured Selenomonadaceae bacterium, assembly GCA_905235685.1. Classification (GTDB taxonomy): domain Bacteria; phylum Bacillota; class Negativicutes; order Selenomonadales; family Selenomonadaceae; genus Quinella. The sequence goes on along the minus strand of CAJOMO010000002.1, from coordinate 60,468 downwards.
ACTTTTATGCATTCGGGTATGACGGGATTGGCAAACGTGGCTTACAATCAGTCAAATTCGACCGTGATTATTCTCGACAATTCAATTACCGGTATGACCGGACATCAGCAAAATCCTACCACCGGTTTTAATATCAAGGGCGACCCCGCGGGCAAAATTAATCTTGAGGAACTTGTTAAAGCGATGGGGATTAAGCGCGTGCGTGTTGTCGACCCGTACAATTTGAAAGAGTGCGACGCCGCCATCAAAGAAGAACTTGCCGCCGCCGAGCCTTCCGTTATCATTTCGCGCAGACCTTGCGCTTTGCTGAAATACGTTAAGCATAAGCCGCCGCTTGCCGTTGACGCTGAAAAATGTATCGGCTGTAAATCCTGTATGAAAATCGGCTGCCCCGCAATTTCTATGAAAGACGGTAAGGCATTTGTCGACGCCACGCAATGTGTAGGCTGTGGCGTTTGCAGTCAGCTTTGCCCCAAAAAAGCTTTTATGAGTACGGAGGCTTAAATTATGGAAACGAAAAATATTATAATCGTCGGCGTGGGCGGGCAAGGCTCACTTTTGGCGAGCAAAATTTTGGGACATTTGCTTATGAATCAAGGCTACGACGTGAAAGTTTCTGAAGTTCACGGAATGAGCCAGCGCGGCGGCAGCGTCATTACCTACGTTCGATTTGGCGACAAAGTTTATTCGCCGGTTGTCGACAAGGGCGAGGCGGATTTTATAGTTTCGTTTGAAATTTTAGAAACGGCGCGGTGGCTTGACTGTTTAAAAGCAGGCGGGCAAATCGTCACGAACACACAGCAAATTGACCCAATGCCGGTAATTACGGGCGCGGCGCGGTATCCGGAAAATCTCGTTGAAAAAATGCGCGCGCAGGGTTTGAAAGTCGACGCGATGGATTGTTTATCTTTGGCGCGGCAGGCCGGCTCTCAAAAAGCCGTGAATATCGTATTGCTCGGGCGGCTGTCACATTATTTCGACATACCGGAAGACGCGTGGCAAGAATCTTTGAAGGCGAATGTGCCGCCGAAATTTTTGGAGCTGAATAAAAAAGCCTTTGAGCTCGGCAAACATTTTATATCATAAAAAAAATATCGCGCAGTCTTGCCAATTTCATTGAAAAAATATATTATTAACCAAAGAAGTTGATAGTTTTGTTTACGAAAAAATTTTTAACGGCGGCGGTTTTCGGCGCGCTGATTTTCAGCCCGATAAATTTTAATCCCGCGGCGGCTTACGCGTCCGAGGCGGTTGTGGGCGATTGGCTGACTGAAGGCAATGATTTTCTCGACGCCGGAAATTACAACGACGCCGTTCAGTGTTACAATCAAGGTTTGAAAATTAATCCGAAAGATGACGTTGCCTGGAATAATTTAGGCGTGGCGTATTATCATTTGAAAAATTACAGCCGCGCCGCCGATTGTCTGAAAAAATCTCTGCAGTTCGCGCAGGACGACGAAATGACTTGGTGCAATTTGGGCAGCGTTTATCTCGCGCAGAAAAATTACGACGCCGCAATTGATTGTTTTCAAAACGCCACCGAAATTGATTCAAATTATGCAAACGCCTGGTTCAAATTGGGGCTGTCTTATCAGCGGCTCGAAAATTACGACGACGCCGTTGCTTGCTACAAAAGATCTGTCAACCGCGATTCAAAAAACGCCGCCGCCTGGAATAATCTCGGCGTGGCTTATTACTACCTTGAAAATTATCCGCAGGCAGTGAAAAGTTATCAGCGTTCGCTCAAAATAAACGCCAAAGATGCAAACAGCTGGAACAATCTCGGCAATGCTTATCGCAAGCAAGAAATTTTTGACAAAGCGGCAGACGCTTACAAAAAAGCCGTCGAATTGGCGCCGGACAATCAAGCTTACAAAAAAAATCTCGACGATACCCTGGCGCAGTTGCCACAGAAATAAATTTTCCATAAGGGGGGTAATTGGATTGCTCAAGAAAAAAATTGCCGCAGCGTTGCTGGGCGCATTAATGTTCAGCCCTACGGTTTTGCCGCCGAATTATTTTTCGCCCGCGTCCGTAGCTTATGCGAAAACCAAAAACGCCGAAGATTGGTATAACGAAGGCTACAAGCTTTACAAAGCGGGAAATTATTCCGAGGCTGTGAAACGCTTCAAAAAAGCTGTGGAGTTAGACCCTAATAACGCCATTTTTTGGTATTATCTAAGCTGCGGTTATTTTGAATTGGAAAATTACGATAGCGCCCTGGACAGTATCAACAAATCGATTGAAGTTGACCCCAAAGACCCCGATGCCTGGAACAGAGCCGGACGAATTCATTGGAGAATGAAAAATTACAATGAGGCGGCGTATAATTTCAAAAAAGCTACCGAAATTGACCCGAATTACCACGTAGCATATGACAATCTGGGCGATATTTATTATGGGCTGGAACGTTACGACGAGGCTATCGAATATTACCAAAAAGCCGCGGAAATTAATCCCAAACAAGAGCTCTACTTTTTTCACCTTGCTCAATCTTACTATCGTTTGGGGAACTACGATAAGGCTATAGAAAACTACAAGAAAGTAATTAATCGCGATTCAAATAGTTCCATTGTCTGGAACAACTTGGGTATGGCTTACAGCGAATCCGGCGATCAGACAAAAGCTATTGAATGTTTTCAAAAAGCTATCGAACTTGACAAAAATAACGCTGGAGCGTGGTTCAACTTAGGCAGCGTATGCGAGGAAATTGAAAATTATCAAGCCGCGGTTGACGCTTACAGAAAAGCTGTCGAATTGAACCCGAATAACGAAAAATACCAACAGAATTTGGATAGAGCTTTGGCGAAATTGAAGTAAGGCGAAAAATTGTCCCGCCTTGACTGAAACAAATAAATTTTTAAGAGGTGTTAATATGCTGAAAAAAACAAAAATCATCTGCACGCAAGGACCAGCGACAGACCCCGAGGGAATTATCGAAAAGCTGATTGAAAACGGCATGAACTGCGCGAGATTTAATTTTTCGCACGGCGACCACGAAGGACACCGTAAACGCATTAACGCCGTAAAAGACGCCGCCAAAAAACTTAACCGCGTCGTTTCGCTGATTTTGGATACGAAAGGTCCGGAAGTGCGCCTTGGCGAATTTGCCGCGGGCGAAGTCCAACTCGTTGCCGGAAATAAATTTACCTTGACGCAAGACGAAACCCCAGGCGACGAAACCCATTGCGCCGTCAGCCACAAATTGCTTTACAGCGAAGTTAAACCTGGCGATAAACTTTTGCTCAATGACGGGCTCGTTGAATTGACTGTTGACGAAATTAAGGACAAAGACATTGTTACCACGATTTTAAATTCCGGCAAAATGAGTACCAGAAAACGCGTCGCCGCGCCTGGAATTACACTCGGACTGCCTGCTATTTCCGAACAAGACGAAAAGGATATCATTTTCGGCATCGCAAACGATATGGATTTTGTCGCGGCAAGTTTCATTCAGCGCGCCTCTGACGTTGAAGATTTGCGCAAACTCATTGCCCGCAACGGCGGTCATATGGAAATTATTTCTAAAATTGAGTGCCTCGCCGGTGTGCAAAACATTGACGACATAATCGCGGCGTCCGACGGAATTATGGTTGCGCGCGGCGATTTGGGCGTCGAAATTCCCGCTGAAGACGTTCCGATTATCCAAAAATCCATTATCAAAAAATGCAACGATTTGGGCAAGCCGGTTATCGTCGCCACTCAAATGCTCGAAACTATGACGAATAACCCGCGCCCCACTCGCGCAGAAGTTTCGGACGTTGGCAACGCGATTTTGGACGGCGCTGACGCTATCATGCTTTCCGGCGAAACCGCGGGCGGCAAATATCCCGTTGAGGCAACCGCCACAATGAACAGAATTGCTCAGCGTATCGAGGCGTCCCTGGAATATAAGAAAATTTTTGAAGACAAAGGCATTCACAGAAAACATTCGCAGACTGATGCTATCGCTCACGCAACCGTTCAGCTGGCTTACGAACTCAGCGCCGCCGCGATTATCACGCCGACCAAATCCGGCTACACGACTAAAATTGTCTCGAAATATCGTCCGCAAGCGGTTATCGTTGCCTTTGCGCCCAATCAGACTATCGCGCGCCATTTGAATTTGCGTTGGGGCGTTTTCGTCATTCCCGAAGTTCCCTGGCTTTATCCCGAAGAAATGCTTGAATACGTAACGAAAGAGGCGCTTGCTCACGGTTTCGTCAAGAAAGGCGATATCACCGTCGTAACCAGCGGCATTAAGTACGGCGCGGGCGGCACGAGCGCTATTCAACTTCACACTGTCGAATAAAATTTTTTCAATCGAGGAGGTTCTGCGGTCGGAGCGATTCTGACCGCTTTTTTTATGAAGAAAATTTTTTTGTTAATGTTAATGTTGATTATCAGCGGCTGCGGCGCAAATTCTGACAGCGGCAAATTGAAAATCGTTACGTCGTTTTATCCGATGTATATTGACGCGCTGAATATCGCGGGCGGGATTGACGGCGTTGAAGTGATTAATTTGACAAAGCCGCAAACCGGCTGCCTTCATGATTATCAGCTGACGACCGAGGATATGAAAATTTTGGAGACGGCGGATATTTTTATCGTCAACGGCTTAGGTATGGAAAATTTTTTAGACAAAGTGACCTCTGCGCGAAAAGATTTGAAAATCGTAGACGCGTCGAACAGCGAAGAAATTTATTTGCTGAAGGACGGCGACGAAATAAACCCGCACGTTTGGATGAGCGTAACGTATGCAATGGCGCAAGTACGGGCGATTCAGCGGCAACTTTGCGAGCTTGACCCCGCGCACGCCGATTCTTACAAAAAAAATGCGCTGGAATATCTGAACAAACTTGCAACCCTGCGCGACGAAATGCATCTTGCCCTGGACAATTTGCCGCACAAAGACATTGTAACTTTCCACGAGGCATTTCCGTACTTTGCGGCGCAATTTAAATTGAATATCGCCGCGGTGATTGAGCGCGAGCCAGGAACTGAGCCGACGCCGCAGGAATTAGCCGATACAATCAAAATAGTAAATGCTTTGCCGGTAAAAGTTTTGTTCACCGAGCCGCAATATTCACCGAAGGCTGCGGAAACCATTGCCCGCGAAACCGGAGCGAAAATTTTCGTGCTTGACCCGATAACCACCGGCGCGGACAATCCCGACGCCTATATTGACGGCATGCTAAAAAATATGCAAACTTTGACAGTTGCCTTAAACGACTAAATCAATCAACCTAAAATAAGAGGCGCTCAAGGATGAGCGCCCCCGCGGCGCGCTTGTCACGTGATGTGACAATCCGCGCCGCATTTTCTTTGCTAGGCGTTTCTTTTTTAAAAAGAAATGCCGTTAATAATTTTTTCGGTAATTTCGTCAAGCTGGGTTTTGGTGGGAACATTGGCAATTCGAATTTTATCAAGAATAATTTCCATACCCGCGGCTTTAAGTTCGTCCTCGACAAGTCCAATACTTTGCCCGCCCCAACCGTACGAGCCAAACGCAAACGCTTTGTGATTTAGAGGGCGCAAACCTTTAATGTAGCAGAGAAATTTGGCAATGGTCGGCATCATTTGATTGTTAATCGTGGGCGAGCCAACCGCCAAATATTTACTCATAAAAATATCCGTGACAATATCTGACAGCGGCGTTGCCTTGATATCGTAATACGCCGCCGGAATACCGCGCTTAGCAAAAGCCTCGGTTATCGTCTGCGCGAGAATTTCTGTCGAATGCCACATCGAATCAAAAACCACAACCGCGCGCTCTTCGACTTCGCCGGAACTCCATTTTTTGTAGCAGTCAAGAATCTTGCCAATATTTTTCCGCCAAATGACGCCGTGCCCCGTGGCAATTAAATTAATTTCCAAATCGCCTAAAGCTTTGAGCGCTGCCTGCGCCTGTTTGCCGAACGGCATTAAAATATTCGCGTAATATTTCTTCGCCTCAAATAAAATCGTGTCTAAATCGTTTTCGTCGTCGAATCTCATTGAAGTTGCAAAATGTTCGCCGAACGCGTCATTAGAAAACAAAATTTTTTCTTCGGGGCAATAAGTTACCATGGAATCGGGCCAATGCAACATCGGCGTCGGCACAAATTGCAAAGTACGCGCGCCAATCGAAATGCTGTCGCCCGCCTTAACCGGCTTGTAATTCAATTCGCCGTACCGCGCCGTCAACCCCTTCACGCCATTTGGATTAGTTGTAATAATCTCCGCGTTTTTCGCAATCGCCGCAACTTCGCGCAGACTTCCCGAATGATCCGGCTCAACGTGACTGGAAACGATAACGTCAATTTTCGCGGGGTCAATCACGCCGGAAATTCGCTCAAGCAGTTCGTCTTTGAAATTAATTTTCGCCGTGTCAATCAGCGTAATTTTTTTGTCCAAAATCAAATAAGCGTTGTAACTTGAACCGCGCGCCGTTTCGTAGCCGTGAAAATTCCGCATCGACCAATCAATAGCGCCGACCCAATAAATATTTTTCGCAATCTCAACCGCCTTGCAATTGTTCACAAAAAAGCCTCCTTCAAATTTTTTAGAAATTGTATACCGATTTTGAATTTCTGTCTAGCCTGTACCGAGTGTACCTACAGGGTAAGAAAATGTAACTTTCGCTTTGTGGCGCGTTGTGATATTATTGCCCAGATATGAGGAATTTTTAATTTCGACAAGGAGAAACTAATGGAACTCAAAGCCTCGAAGTACAATTTCATCGTGAATGAAGGCGCTGATACAATCGTTTTCAACGCGAAAAATTGTGCGCTCGCCAAAGTCAATTCCGATTTTTTGAGCATTTTGGAAAATCCTAACAGCGAATTTACCGCCGAACAAAAAATTCTGCGCGAAAATATGTGCAACGCCGGTTTTCTCATTGAGGAATCTGTCGACGAATTGAAAGTTTTGGAACTCAAATATTGGAAAAGCAAATTCGAAACAGACGCGCTGACGATGACGATCATGCCGACGGACGCCTGCAATTTCGCCTGTTTCTATTGCTTTGAAAATAAGCAACAGATTCGTATGACACCCGAAATTATTGCTGCAACGATTGATTTTGTCAAGAAAAATCTGTTCGGCGTCAAAAATTTGCGCGTGTGCTGGTTCGGCGGCGAGCCTCTTTTGGCGGCTGATATTGTTTGGGAAATGTCCGAGGCGCTCATTGAAATTGCCGCGGATAATTCCTGCGAATACAGCGCTTTTATTGTCACGAACGGCTATCTGCTTGACGACGAAATTATTTCCAATCTCAAAAAATATAAAATCGACACGCTGCAGATAACGATTGACGGCGATAAATCCGCGCACGATAAGCGGCGCTGTTTGAAATCCGGCGGCGCAACTTTCGATAAAATTCTTGCCAATGTAAAAAAAATCGTCGAAAACAATTTTAAAATCGCGCTCCGCGTCAATGTCGATAAATCGAACGCTGAAACAATCGAGCCGCTGATTAAAAATTTGAGCGCCGAATTGGGCGACAGCAAAAACAACGTCGAAATTTCTTTCGGGCAGATTTTGCCAATTTCCCGCACTGACGAATGGGACACTTCGCTTTGCCTGTCGACGCCGGAATATACCCGTTGGACTGAAATTTTTAAACAAATTATGCTGGCTGAAGGTTTTCAAATCAAAAATAAATATCCGTTTTATCCGGCGCCGAAACTGAATTTCTGCGGCGCAGATCAAATTAAATCGTTTATTATTCGCCCGAACGGAAATATCGACAAATGCTGGGACTGCGAACGAATACCAGTCGGCGACGTCCAGCGCGGCGTGGCTCATAACGTGCAGACGGAACAAAATCTTTCGGTATGGATGTTGCACAGCCCCTTCGACGACGAAGAATGCCGCAACTGCAAAGTCTTGCCGATTTGCATGGGCGGCTGTCCGTATTTCGCGCTCGAACGGAAAAATAAACTTTGCTTGAAGTGGCGCTATGATATTGAAAATATTGTTCGCCAAAAATATTTGCGTCATACCCAGGGCAGGTGAAAATTATGGAAATGATTGTTGAGCCGATGCTTGCGGAAGGACTCCCGCTCTGCCTTCCCGTCAAAGTTTGTTTCCCGCAATTTTAAACAAATTTGCCGAGGTGATTTAAATGGAAGTTATTGTTCAGCCGGTAACCGCAGAGGAAAGTTTTATTTGCATTCCGATAAAAATTTGCATTCCTAACGGCGATTGATTAATTTTTTGCGAAGGAGACGATAATATGATTATGATTGTACAACCCGTGAAGTCTTGCGAAAATATTTGCCCGATTGGTACTTGCCCCGCCGATGATTAATTTTTCAAATTCGCTGGACGACTATAAAATTGAGGACGAATTTGAAACGCGGCTTATTCCTGGTTGGGGGCGCGTTTTCAGATTGGGGCGCGATTCAGTTTATGACAGATTGCCGATAGATCCGGACGATTTTATCACCGCGCCGACCGGCAAGAAAAATATTCTGCTTGACAAAAAAATTATCGCGGGCGGCAGAGATATCGCGCAGGACGTCAAAAATTACGCCGAAAAAATTAAAACTTCCGAAGGGCGCGCGTGGCTACGAGAAAATTTCAACGCGGAGTATTTGAACTTTTTAAAATTAAAATTGGCTCAGGCTTAGGCTTGGGCTATTTTTTATTTCTGCGCGAAGGTTGAAAAATTTTTGCGGAAATTATAAAATTGCGCGAAAGGGCGTGGTTACGTGGGATTCAAAGCATCACTAATGGACGAAGTAAAATTTTTGCTAAGCGGGCGCGGTATGCCGTACGAAAAAGTTTGCATAATGGTCGCAATGGTTATAAGCGTGATTTTGTCGGTGATATTAAGCGGCAATTTCAGCAAAGACGCGCCGGTTGCCGTTATCGACTTGGACAACAGCCGCTACAGCCGCGAACTCATTACCAAAATTGACTCCAGCGAATATATGAAGGTTACCGCGATTATCAATACGCCGATGAATCCGGAATCGCTTTTTTACCGCGATAAAGTTGTTGCCGTGATTTTTCTTCCGGAGGGGCTTGAAAAAAATCGTTACACAAGTTCTGAAGCGCCGATTGGAATTTTCTACGACAACAGCAACACCGCGCAGACTGCCGATATCAAAGAGGCTATGCCCGAACTTATCGCAATTGACAACGCAATTTATTCCGGCGCGACGACTTCAAGCGGCTTGACTTTGAATAGCCGTTCGCTTTTCAATCCCGCCGGCTCAACGTCGAATACGCAGACGCTAGGATTTTTATTTTTCTTTGGCGCAATGTTTTTCACCTTCGCAACAATCGGAATGATACCGCGCCTCAAACTAAGCAAAGTTTACGAAAAGACAATGCTGAACGGCACGCCCTGGGATTTAATCGGGCGCATAATTCCCTACGCATTTTGCTTGACAGTCTCAACATTTATGGGAATGGCGGTTTTAAGAGTTTGGGGCGATTTAGTTTTCAGCGGCAGAGTTTTGGAATTTTTGTTTATAGAAATTTTAATGGCGCTGACAATTGGCGTGATAAGCGTATTTATGGGCTGGACGGCGGCGAACCCAGGCGTGGCGTCAAGCCGAATGATTTTGTTCATACCAGGCGGATTTATTTTGGGCGGCGTGACAAGCCCGCTGTCTCATTTGTCGCCGTGGGTCGTAAATTTGGCGCACATTTTCCCGCTCACGTGGCAATTCCATTTCACGCGGGACATAATTCAGCGCGGCGCAAGTTTAACGGCGATAAGTTCAGAAATCGGCGCGTTTATGGTTTACATGGGAATTGCGGCAACGTTGTTCAGCTGGCGATTTTATAAAAGCCGCAATGAATTACTCGCCACTGTCAAAAAAGAAACGCTTGAACATTTGCACAGCGAAGTTGCAGTTGACGCGTGGCAGGGAATTAATATCAGAAATATTCTCGTGCCGACGGACGGCTCGGGGCAAGCCTTCAAGGCGCTCAATCAGGCAATTCATATCGCCTCGGCGTGCAATGCGAAAATTACGCTGATGATGTGCGTTGAACTTGAGCAGGAAATTTCCGCCTTCGAGCAGGTTAGTATGAGCGGTTATATTCCGAGCGAAATGAACGCCGCCGCTTACGATTTCCTTTCCGAATTGATGTTAGTCGTGCCGCGGGAAATTCCGGTTAAGACGCGCGTTGAAATTGGCGAAACCGGCGAGACCATTACCGAATTTGCGAATGCTGACGGTTGCGATTTGATTGTTATGGGCAGTCACGGCTTCGGCGGCGCGGAAGAGAAAATTATGGGCAGCGTTTCAAAATACGTGCTTGAAAATTCGACTTGTCCGGTTATTTTCGTGAAAGGTTTGCCGGACGATTGGGCGGACGAAAATAATTATATTGCGAAAGGTTGAAGGATTTTTCGCGGCAACGGCTAAAATATAATGGTAAAAAATTAGGAGGCGGTTGAAATGAATATTGATATTGCTGACACGATGGTTAGGACGGCGATGGAGTCAATCCGCAACGCCTATGTTTTGTACGACGGGATAATCGCCGGCGCGTGCGTGTTGGCGGCTGACGGCACTTTGTACAGCGGCTGTACGATTGATCACCCGATACCCGAACTTAGCCTGCCCGCCGAGCTTGTGGCGATGTCTAAGGCTATTTCCGACGGCAAGCGCGAGTTTGACGCCGTTGCTGTTGTTGCGGATATCGACGGCTTTTACGCGCCCAACGAAGAAACTTTTGAATTTTTGTCGCAGTTTCAAATCAGCGAATTTATTTTGGCGGACTTAGAGGGCAATGTCAAATACTTGCAATTCGAGGAAATTTGTTCCCTACAAAAAACGCAGCCGCAGTTAAAATCTGATTCGCGTAAAAAAAATTGAGCCCGAGCCAATTTGACTGGGGCTTTTTTAGTTGAAAAAATATTTCAGTCGAAGTCGACGCTGACGGTTTGCCCCGCCATTACGCCGCTGTTTTCGTCAATGTAAATCCGAACTTGAAACGCCGATAAATCCGCTTGACCTTTTTCACGCGATTGTTTCAAATCGGCGAAACCTGGCGCTTGCGTCATAAGCCGAATCGTGCCGCGAATTTTTTTGTCGCCCGCAACCGTCTTGCAAATAATTTCGTCGCCCTCGTGCAACTTGACCGCCTGCTCTTCGGAAATGTAAATATCGTAATAAATGCGCTTAGTTTCCAACAAAACCACAGGAACGCTCGGGCTAATCATTTCGCCCTGTTTCTGAAGGACGCTGATAATTTTGCCGTCTTCGGGCGCGCGCAACGTCAGCCGATTTTTCGCAACTTCCAATTCGCGCAGTTGAACTTCAAGATATTTTTTCTGCTGTTCGAGCGCATCAATGTCGTTTTGCATATTTTCAGCCGTCGCCCGCTCCTGCGCGATAGTCGGCAAATTCAAAGAATCAGTCCTGCCGTTGTCCCGCACGCCCGCCAAAAGACTTTCGAGCAACTGCTGCTGAGTTTCAACATTCGCCCGCGCCACATTCAGCGCCATAGTCGCATCGTCAAGCTGAGATTGAGCAATGGCGCCGGCTTTAACCAAATCAAAATTGCGCCGATAATCCAATTCAGCATTTCGGAGCGTCGCCTGCGCGGAAGCAACCAACGCGCGCTGACTGTCGATTTGCCGAAAAGATTGCTGCTCGTCATTGTCGACTTTGAAAAGATTGACATTCATTGAGCCGGACGTCGATTTAATTTGCGCGTCAAGCTGAGCGATTTGCGCATTCAGCTTGTCAATCGACAAATTCGTATCGGTCGGGTCAAGCTCCATAATCACATCGCCGGTTTGCACTTCCTGCCCTTCGCGCACAGCCTCATTAATCAGCCGCCCGCCGACCGAATCAAACGACAGCTTAATCTGCTCCGCCGTCAAAATGCCTTCCTTAATTTCCGCGCCCAAAAAAACAGCATCGTTGCCGCGGTACATCAAAATAATTCCGCTGATAATCAAAAGCGCAATGAAAACCATTCCGCCGCGCGCCGCCTTGTTTTTGCCCATAAAATTCACCCCTTCCAATTTATTTTAGCATTTATCGGCAATTTTTGTAACAGCCCAAATAAAAAAACTTGAGCCGAATCAACAGCTCAAGCCCACATCTTATTGTGAACTACTCGCCGCCTATAGAGGCGGGAGCTTCCTGGATCAACGAGGTTGCGCTTGCGCGTCTTATTTCCTCTCACACAGGCGTTACTTCCCGTAGTCCCTACGGTAGAGTCGAAATGTCCTTTCATTATAACTTAGCTGGCAGAATAGTCAATGCGCAATTCATCCCGCCGCTTAAGAAGCGGGGGGAATTCTTGCGTTAAGTGGTTAAAAAATTTTTCATATACGCCAACAGAATTTTTTGTCGCAGTTCCGGATTTTCAGCAAAAACGTTTCCAATAAATTTTTCAATCACTTCAAGCCCCTCAATCATTTTGTGAATTTCTGCAGGCTCTTCCGCATTTTCGCTACCGAGCTGAATGTACAAAACATCCTTAACGACGATATATTTTTCCACAAGGCACAAACATTTCAGATAAAAAATCCACTCCGGCATATAAACACTAACCGAAAATTCAATGTCATTTTCAAGGAGAAACGCCCTGCGAATTATTTTATTGCGAATTTTGACATTGCCCTGCCGTTTCAGCCATTCGTTGAGAATATATTCTTTTTCGTTGCCTTCAGTTAAAATTTCTTCGCTGTCGCGGAGGTAAACCTTCATTTGAGTAGCGCGCTCTTTGCCGGCTACTGGTACAGCATATTTCGACGTATGCACAATGTCAGCAGCATTTTCTTTCGCAATGGAATAAAAAAATTCCACAAAGTTGTTTGTAAAAGTACTTTCGTTATCCAAAAAAATTACATATTCGCCCTGAGCCGCGCGCAAGCCTTCATTAAGCATCTCAAAAATATTTGAAGCATTCGTTTGAACTACTTTGAGTCTGTGAAGAAAAAGATTTTGCACGTTTTTAAGCATTTCGGTAAACTCTTCATTTTGTCCGCTGTCGACCACGATTAATTGAAAATCTTTAGACGTTTGACTAATCAAATTCATGAGAAAATCTGAAGGGGGGGGCATTGGATTCATTTTTTTTAACAGGATAAATCAGCGAAACAGGGATATTTCGCCCGTGAGCATATTCAAATCTTTGGAAGTTGAAATTTTTGCGCGCGCCCCATAAATTTATACGTTCATTCAGAGGCAAGCCAAAATCCAATTGAATAACTTCCGCCGGAATATCCAGCGTTCCCAATTCCTCATCACCTATACCGCCGCAAATCGCGCTGAAAAAACATTTGCCGTTGTTCCAATAGATTATTCCCCAAACTGGATTAAGATATGGATTGTCGCCGCGCTGAACGAAGCGCAGATTTTCAACGCAAAAAGTTTCGATTCGTGCCGCCTGAATTGAGCGCAAATAAGTACAGAACCAATCTAGATTTAATGAACTTCGAACCATGGTATATCTTTCCGTAAGTTTCGCGTCCGTACAATGAGCGCGCATAATTTCAATCCAGTTGACGGAGTTATCGGCATATGTCACGCCGAAAGACCAATGTTGCCCCATTTCAAAAGTTGCCCAAATATCCAAACTGAACAAATTAATTTCGTGAGTTTCAGCGTATTGCTTAATTTTTGTCAATAATTCAGCGGCTTTTTGAGGCTCGAGCACAATTTCAATATCGTCAGCGTCGATGTTCCAGAAATTTTTGTAGCCCATATTACGGGCATGCAAAAAAGTAGTGAGGTGAGCGTAGGCGGCGAATTTCCAATGGTTAGCTATGCGTGAATTTTCGACAATGTATTTTAAATCTTCATCGTTGCGGCTACTTTCGATAAATTCATAAAATTGAGCGTCGGAAACCCGCGACTTCAGTCAAGAAAGGAGATGCTCCACCTCCTTTCTTGACCTTCAAAAAAAATTTTAGTACAATAATTATATTGAAACAATCTTGAAAGGAGGTGCAACAGATGCAAGACCTTACTAAGACTGTTAAGCTTCGTCTTTACACTACAGCTGAACAATCTGCTATGTTCCGGCAAATGTCAGATAAATATCGTCAAGCTTGTAATTTCGTTTCGCAATATATTTTTGACAACAATTTTGAGCTTAATTCTGCCAAACTCAACAAAGTTCTTTATCGTGAAGTTCGCTTTAAATTTGCGTTAAAATCTCAACTGGCACAATCTGCCTTTCGCACTGCTACCGCACGTTATAAAACTACTCAAACACAATTAGCACAAAAACCTTATCGATACAGAGATGAAGGCGGCGAATATCAACGCATTAACCGAACGCTTGAATGGCTTTTAAAGCCTGTATTATTTCGCCGTCCGCAATGTGATTTAGTGCGTAACCGTGATTACAGTTTTGTTGATAATGGCACAACGCTTTCAATTAATACACTTGATAAACGCGCTAAAGTTAAATTTGCCGGTGATTTTTGGGAGCAATATCTTGACGGCTCATGGAATTTGGGAACAGCCAAACTTTTGAATCTCAAAGGTATTTGGTACTTACACATTTCCGCCACGAAAAAATTTGAAGAGTTTGACAAAGAAAAAGTTCAGCACGTTGTAGGTATTGACAGAGGTTTAAGATTTTTAGCTGTAACTTACGACGAACGCGGCAAAACATTATTTACACGCGGCAAGCAGATACTTCGCAAGCGTCACAGTTTTTTAAAAGTACGCCAACAACTTCAAGCTAAAGGTACAAAATCAGCGAAAAGAGCCTTACAAAGAATTTCAGGACGAGAGAACCGCTGGATGAGTGATGTCAATCATTGCTTATCTAAGACACTCGTTAAGAAATATGGCACGAATACGCTTTTTGTACTTGAAGATTTAACCGGCATATCATTTGAAGAAACCAATTTGAATCGCGGCAAAAAAGCAAATAATGATTTGAGGTCGTGGGCTTTCTATCAGTTGGAGCAATTTTTAGCGTATAAATCTCACGAAAATTGCAGTGAAGTTTTGAAAGTATCTGCGAAATATACAAGTCAACGTTGCCCGAAGTGTGGCTCAATCAATAAGAATAACCGCCATCACCACACACACGAATATATTTGCCAATGCGGTTATCGTTCCAATGACGATAGAATTGGTGCGATGAACATACAACTTTTAGGTACGCTGTGGATAAGTGGCGAAGAAAGACCACACTTTGAGAAAATAACAGCTTGCGAGTAATACTTGTGAGCTAAACGGGGGTTGTCAACCTCCCGATGATGTCTGACCAACGAAGGAGCAAAAGCGTTTGAACTTCGCTAACTGTAAAGACAGTTTAAGGTATGGACAAGCCCGCGTCTTTAGACGTGGGTAGTTGACAATCCAGCCTGCTGAAATTTATTGCCTTTTGAACATATTCCCGCAAATTGGAATTGTCGCAAACGATATAAGCCTTAGCGTCCTTGAATTGCCGGACAATATTTATCCAACCTTCAAGGTAGTATTTGGAGTTTACATTCGGCCAGTTGATTTTAAGATAAAAAATTTCCATAAAATTTCTCCCTGCAGTGTCAATAAAAAACCTTGTACAAATACAAGCCGTGAGCGGGCGCGGTCGCCGGAAAATTTTTGCGATCTTTGCTTTCAAAAATCTGCCAAAACTTTTCAAGCGTCAACCTGCGCCGCCCAACTTCGACAATCGCCGCCACGATATTTCGCGCCATATGATACAGAAAACCGCTCGCGTGAATTTTAATCGTCAAAATTTCTTCGTCGTGAAAAATTTCCGCCGCGTAAATCGTCCGAACAGGATTCATATTCGTGGAACTCGCCGCTTTGAACGCCGAAAAATCGTATGTGCCGATAATCAGATTCAGCGCCGCCCGCATAAGTTCAACGTCCAAATCTGCGCGAATGTGCCAACTGTACCGCGCCATAAACGGATTCAAAATATTTCCGCGCTGAATTTTGTAAATGTAAATCTTGCTCTGCGCGCTGTGCAACGCGCTAAAATTTTTGTCAGCCTCCCATGCATTTTTGACAACGATATCCGGAGGAAGTGCGCCGCTCGCCGCGTAGGGAATTTTTTCAATTTCAATCCTGCCGTCGGTGAAAAAATTGACAACTTGCCCCAAAGCGTGAACGCCCGCGTCAGTCCTGCCGCTCGCCGAAAGTTCAATCGATTCGCCGAAAATTTTTGCAAGCCGCTCTTCCAAAACATTTTGCACAGCTACATTGGGCGGATTTTGACGCTGAAAGCCCGCGTAATTCGTTCCGTCATACGCAACCGTCAACGCGATATTTCGCCGCCGCATTTTCAATTCAGCTCTCATAACGCAAAAATCCTATCGCCGCGCCGATTAAAATTACAAACGCCATTGCAAAAAAATCTGCGCGCCCAAATTTCAACTGTTTCATATGAGTTCGCCCCGCGCCGCCACGATAACAGCGCGCCTCCATTGCCATTGCCAAATCGTCCGCCCGCCGAAAACTCGACAGGAACAGCGGAACTAAAATTGGCACGAACATTTTCAGCCGCACCAATAAATTTCCGGTTTCGAAGTCCACGCCCCGCGATTTTTGCGCCTTGATTATTTTGTCCGTTTCTTCAATCAGCGTTGGGATAAATCTTAGCGCGATTGTCATCATCATTGCCAATTCGTGGGACGGCACGCCGAATTTCGACAGCGGCGCCAATAATTTTTCCGTGGCGTCGGTTAATTGCAGCGGCGAAGTGGTGAACGTCAGCAGGCTCGACAAAATTATCAGCAGGATTAATCGCAGGCTGATTACCGCGCCGAATCTTACGCCTTCGTCCGTGATTTTGAATATCCAAATTTCCGCCAAAACTTTGCCGTCGTGGCTGAAAAAATGTATTACCAGCGTGAATAAAATTATCCACATAAGCGGCTTCAGCGATTTTAAAACCGTCAGCGGCGGTACTTTCGAAACCAACACCAAAAACACCGTCGCGCAGGTCAGCAGCGCATACGCAGCCGCGCCCTTCGCCACGAAAATTAAAATCATCAGCACGAACAGCAAAATTATTTTTGTGCGCGGGTCGAGCCGGTGCAAAATTGAATTTCCTGGAAAAAATTGCCCCAGCGTTATATCTTGCAGCATTAATTTTCAGCTTTTCGCGCATTTTTGGCGGCGCGCCCGCGTTTGTTCCTGTCCAATACAGCCTTTCTCAAGCGAATACTCGTCGGCGTAACTTCAACAAGTTCATCGTCATTGATATATTCAAGCGCCTGTTCAAGGCTCATAATGCGCGGCGGCACAAGTCTAATCGCTTCGTCGGCGGAAGACGAGCGCATATTCGTCGCGTGTTTTTGTTTGCACGGGTTAATGTCAATGTCCATTTCGCGGGAATTTTCGCCGATAATCATTCCCTCGTAAACGCGCTGATTCGGCTCAATAAACATAATGCCCCTATCCTGCAAATTGAAAATTCCGTAGCCGGTTGTCAAGCCTTCCTCGAACGCAACCAAACTGCCGCGACTGCGCGAAGGTATATCGCCCTTGTAAGGCTCGTAGCCGTGGAAAACGTGATTCATTATGCCGTTGCCCCGCGTCGAAGTCAAAAGTTCCGAGCGAAAACCTATCAGCCCTCGCGCAGGTATCAGAAAATTAATCCGTATATAACCGGCAATTTCCGTCATATCAACCATTTCAGCTTTGCGCCGCCCCAAAGATTCCATCGCCGTACCGACATATTCCGCCGGAACTTCGACAGTCAAATTTTCAATCGGTTCATATTTTTTGCCGTCAATGATTTTGTAAACAACTTCGGGCTTGCCAATTTGCATTTCGTAACCTTCGCGGCGCATCGTTTCAATCAAAATCGACAAGTGCAATTCGCCGCGCCCGCTAACTTTGAAAACGTCAGGCGAATCAGTTTCCTCAACGCGCAGTGCAACGTTGGTTTGAGCCTCTTTGAAAAGCCGGTCGCGAATGTGGCGGCTCGTCACGAATTGCCCTTCTTTGCCCGCGAAAGGACTTGTATTCACGCCGAAAGTCATACTAAGCGTCGGCTCGTCAACGCGAATACCAGGCAGCGCTTCGGGATTGTCAACGTCAGCAACCGTATCGCCGATTGAAACTTCAGTTAAACCCGTCAAGGCAACAATCTCGCCCATTTCAGCCTCCGCCGCGTCAACTTTATTCAAGCCGTCGTACGTGTAAACCTTGCCGATTTTGCCGCGCTTAACGCCGTCCGTGCCGATTAATGCAACGGTTTCGCCGGATTTAATTTTGCCGCGCTGAATCTTGCCGATAGCGATTTTCCCAACAAAATCATTCGCCTCAAGCGTCGTTACTACCATTTGCAGCGGCGCGTCAAGCTCACCTTCGGGCGCGGGAATATTTTCAATAATCGTATCCAACAGCGGCTTCAAATCCTTGTTGTCGTCGTCCATAGATTTTTTCGCAATTCCCGCCTTAGCCGCCGTGTAAATCACCGGAAAGTCAAGCTGTTCGTCGTCCGCGTCCAATTCCATAAACAGCTCCAAAACTTCGTCTTGAACTTCGTCAATGCGTGCCTCGGGGCGGTCAATTTTGTTTATCACGACGATTGGCTTAAGTTTGTGTTCCAGCGCCTTTCTGAGTACGTACTTAGTTTGTGGGCGCACGCCTTCAAACGCATCGACTATCAACAGCACGCCATCAACCATATTTAAAATCCGTTCGACTTCGCCGCTAAAATCAGCGTGCCCAGGCGTATCGACGATATTAATTTTAATTCCGTTGTAAAGAATCGCCGTGTTTTTTGAAGTGATTGTAATTCCACGCTCGCGCTCCAATGCTCCAGAATCCATAAATAAATCGTCAACTTGCTCATTATCGCGGAAAATATGGCTTTGCTTTAAAAGTGAACCAGTTAACGTACTTTTCCCCGTATCCACATGAGCCACCACTGCGATGTTGCGTATTTTTGAATTAGCTTTCATAAAATTACCTTCCATAAATTTATTTCATTGACAAGAAAAGCCCTGCTGTGTTAAGATTAAATTGAAGTAAATAATCAAAAACACGGCGCAGAGCCATTCTGTTTGAGTATTATAGCAAGCTCGCGCCTTGTTTGTCAATGGAAAGGCGTGAAGTTTATGTATGGTGTAATTTACAAAATCAGCAACGACATCAATTCTAAGCTGTACATTGGGAAAACGACGAAACCCGTTGAAGTGAGATTTAAGCAACACAAGTACAGCAAATCGGCGATTGGCAATGCGATTCGGAAATACGGCATCGAGCATTTCAAAGTTGAAGTTCTCGAAGAATGCGATACTCTTGAACAGCTTAATGAACGCGAAATTTTTTGGATTAAAGAATTGAATACCAAATATCCCAATGGCTACAATTTGACGGACGGCGGCGAAGGCGCGGTAAATCCGTCTCAAATTACACGCGATAAAATTTCCCAAACTAAAACCGGTCGCCCTGGACATATACAAACAGCCGAAGAAAAAGCAAAGCGCGCCGCTTCTAATAAGGCGTATTATCAAGCTCATCCGGAATTGGTTGAGGCATTTCGTGAAAAAAATAAAGGCAATACTCATGGTAGCAAAAACAAAGGCAAACCGCATAGTGTAGGGCATACCGAAGAAACAAAAGCAAGAATCGGACTCGCCAGCAAAGCTATGTGGGAGCGCAGACGTGCGGAGGCGGCGGCGCAAAAAAATTCCGATTAACGGTTTCCGAAATTTATAGTATAATCGTCCTGTTAGGGGGCGGTTAATTGGTTAGGCAAAAATATTTATCAGTACCGGCGCTGATAGCGTCGATAACGTTCATGAACATGTACCCGCCGTTTTCGACGGATATGTATTTGCCAGCGTTGCCCGAAATGGGGAAATTTTTTGCAACGAGCGAATTTTTAATCGGGCTGACGTTGACGATATTTTTTCTAATGTTCGCGGTTAGCATAGTCATTTTCGGACCGCTGAGCGACAAATACGGGCGCAAACCGATTTTAATTTTCGGCTCGGCAGTTTACACCGCGGCGTCATTGACCTGCGCGACGTCGACGGATATTTACGTAATGCTGGCGGGCAGATTTTTTCAAGGCGTAGGTTCGGGCGCGGTTATCACGGTTGCCACAGCAATAATCAAAGACTGTTTCCACGGCAAATTGATGACAAAAATTTTGGTAATAACTCAAGCAATGGGAATGATAGCGCCTATGGCAGCGCCATTAATCGGCGGATTTTTGCTGCAGTTCACGGATTGGCGCGGCGCATTTTATTTGCTGACGGCAATTGGCGCGGTGAATTTAATCTTGTCGTGCCTAATGACAGAGACTTTGCCGAAAGAAGAACGCTACAGCGGCGCGGTTTTCGATTCGCTGTTTTTAATCGCGCAGTTCGCCAAACAAAAACATTTCATGCTGCTTCTGATAATGTTCGCGTTTTTGTCGCTGCCGTTTATGGCGTATTTGAGCGTTTCGTCGTTCGTGTACATAGAAAATTTCAAATTGACGGCGCAGGAGTACAGTTATTTCTTCGCGGCAAACGCGGCGGCGGCGGTGCTCGGACCGATGATTTATTTGCGGCTGAAAAAATTCCTGTCCAATGACAACTTGATAAAATTCTGCTTTATCGTGGCGGGAATAAGCGGCGCGTTGGTGATTTTGCCCGGACATTTAAACGCGTGGGCGTTCCTGCTGTCATTTTTGCCGTTCACGGTGATTGGAACAGTCGTTCGCCCGTTCGCCATGGAAATTTTATTAAACCGCGCGAAAGATCACGTTGGAACTGCCTCTTCAATGATAAATTTTGTGCCGAATTTATTTGGCAGTATCGGAATGGCGCTGGGGACTTTGCCGTGGTTCGATTTTATCAGCGGCTTGGGAATAATTATTTTATCGGCGACGGCTTGCTCGGTGCTGATTTACAGAGTCCTCGGCAAAATTTAATCTTTAGTCGTGATAGTAAACCAAATTTCGTCTTTAAAATTCGTGCCGCTGAGCCTGTCAAAATTCTCAACAAGAGATTTGATTATTTTAAGACAATCGGAAATATGAGGTTTCATTTGCATATAATAATCTTCGTCAATTTTAAACAGTGCTTTGAATTTATTCGGATTGGTTGAGAATAAATAATTTTTACCAGAATGAATCACTG
This sequence comes from uncultured Selenomonadaceae bacterium, assembly GCA_905235685.1. Classification (GTDB taxonomy): domain Bacteria; phylum Bacillota; class Negativicutes; order Selenomonadales; family Selenomonadaceae; genus Quinella. Next base: position 39,464 of record CAJOMO010000002.1, on the reverse strand, counting down.
CTTCTTTAAAAACGTTTTTATCAAAATTATAAAGTTGTCTTACAACTTCGCGCAAAAAATCACTCCAATTGGTAATATTCATCTCAACATTGGAAATCGAAACAACCGCCAGTTTAGTCCATTTGAATTGATTAAAATCCGAATCGAGCGTAAAAATATTTTCTGCGCTATTGTCAATATGGGCATATTGTTTAGGGAATTTCCAAATGGCAATGGCTTTATCGGCTAAGCTTTCTGCGCGACGGCGAATCTGCCGTGAAGTCCAATCGCCGGATTTTGAAACTTCCCGTGTCAAAGTAAATCCGGAACTGTTATAATTTATCCGCTTTTCGCTGAAGGCGGATTTTTTATTTTTGTCGTCGAAAGTCAGCACCAAATTTCCTAGGCTGTTAACATAATCTTCAGCCTGTAAATCATTTTTATCGCGCAGATATTTTTTCCAGGCGCTGGTGAGCGTTTTCGGAATGACAAGTTCAACGGACGCCGCGGAATAATTTTTAAAATCGGTCGCGCCGTCCAAAACGTACAGCAGATATTTGCACGTGTCTTTGAGCGACAAATTCAATTCGGTACTCATAAGCGCCTGTTTAAAATCCTCATCGCTCGGAAAAGTAAATTTGCCGTTGCCCGCGGTTATCGCCCGCCAAAATCCGTCTGCGTTGCTCTCGTATTGCGAAAAGCGATTGATAATATTTCCGGCAGTCTGCGCGGTATCTATGCCGGTGGATTTGCAAACCTTAGCCCGAAACATCAGCGAAATCAGCGCCTCAACCATCGCGATAAAATTTTTTTCGTCAAAATCGCCGCGTTCGTGGCAACTGTTCAGATACATTAAAATAATCGGCGCGCTAACAGATTTCGCCAAAAATATCAGCTCATAAAATTTTTTATCCGCCGCGGAGAGTTCGCTGAAATTTGTATTTTCGTCAAAGAGCAGGTGGCTATAAAATTCGGCGTTGCGGTGGAGGTCGGCAAAAAATTTTTCAACCTGCGCCGCTTTGTCGCCGCCGTAATTTTCCTTGAAATATTTCTTGAAAGTTTCGTAGAGATTATTTTTCGAGATATGAATATGTTTGCCGCTCTGCATATCGGTGATAGATTTTCGGCTGGCGACTAAATATTGAACCATAAAAGTTTCAAGCACGTCGGAAGTCTTAAGCAAAAGTTCAATCTTCAGCCAGTAATTTTTGTACAAATTTTCCTGCGCGACGGGCTCTAAATCCATAAGCAGGAAATTACGTATCTTTTCAGTTTCGGTTAAATCTTTGCCGGTGGAATTTAGCGACTCAAAAATTTGCTGCGGATTTTCATTTTCAATAACCATTCGGACAAATCGGAGCGAATATATTGCTTCGTGAAGTTCTTTCACGCTGTGAGCGGATTTAGAAATTTTTTCTTTGAATAAGGCGTAATTTTCATAGAGCCGCGAATTTTTTTCTTCAGCGCTGAAAATTTCGCTGTTCATCAACTTCGTAAAAATATTTATGTCAAATTCCGTCGGCTGTAATTTAAATTTGTATTTCGGATTTGGTATCGGATTTTTAAAAAAATTTACGCTGAGCGCGTGCCGTATCTCTTCGTCGTTAGTAGAATCATAAAGCGCTTTTGCCAATAAAATAAGGCTCGAAATTCTTTGCTGCCCATCAACAATTATGCTTTCCTTGAACATGCCGGTGGATTTTTTGTCTTGATATACGATAGCGCCGAGAAAATGAAGTTCCTCGTTGCCGACAAGTTTTTCGATGTCTTCAAACAGTTTTTCGCAATGAAATTTTTTCCAATCATAATTTCGCTGATAAACCGGAATAATCAATGTGGTATTGACGGGAAACATTTCAATTAAATCTATCTGAGTTGCCTGCATTTTATAAAAATTGCTCCTTTCCAAAAATTTGATTCAATTATCAATCACGGCGACGATTTTGTCAATAAAAAAAGCGGTCATTAAACCGCCAACGTCATTTTTGTTTATGGTATTAAATTTATTTTAATCCGGCTTGCTCGCGCAGGAATATTGCCTTGTCAATGCGCTCCCAACTGAAACCTTCATCTTCGCGCCCAAAATGCCCGTACGCTGAAGTTTGTTTATAAATCGGGCGGCGCAAATCTAACATTTTAATTATACCGCGCGGACGCAAATCAAAATTCTCATTGACAAGCTTAGCAATCAGCGCCTCGTCAACCTTGTTTGTGCCGAAAGTGTCAATCTGAATGGAAACCGGACGCGCCACGCCAATTGCATAGGCAAGCTGAATTTCGCATTTGTCAGCCAAACCCGCCGCAACAATATTTTTCGCAACATACCGCGCCGCATAACTCGCGCTCCTGTCAACCTTCGTAGGATCTTTGCCGCTGAATGCGCCGCCACCATGCCGCGCGTAGCCGCCGTAAGTGTCGACAATGATTTTTCTGCCGGTTAAGCCGCTGTCGCCTTGCGGTCCGCCGATAACAAATTTGCCCGTAGGATTCACAAAATATTTCGTTTCCGGCGTCAAAAGATATTCCGGTACAACGTGCTTGATAACGTACTTAATCATATCAGCCTTAATCTGCTCAAGCGTCACGTCGGGGTTGTGCTGCGTGGAAATGACAATCGTATCAACCGCAACAGGCTTGCCAGCTTCATAAATAACCGTAACTTGCGTTTTTCCGTCCGGACGCAGATAATTTACTTCGCCGGTAGTTTTGCGAATTTCAGCCAATCTGTAGGCCAATTTATGAGCAAGCGAAATCGGCAGCGGCATATATTCCGGCGTCTCATTAGTCGCGTAGCCAAACATCAAGCCCTGGTCGCCCGCGCCAATTTCGTTTTCGTCGTCCAGCGCATTATTCACGCCCTGCGCGATATCCGGCGATTGTTCGTCAATGGAAATGAGCACGCCGACAGTATCCGCGTCGAAACCGTAAGCCGAATTTGTGTAGCCAATTTCGCGGACAGCCTCACGAATAATTTTCGCAATGTCAACGTAGCAACTGGTTGAAATTTCGCCGACAACGTGAACTTGCCCCGTCGTAACAACAGTTTCGCAGGCAACGCGCCCGAGCGGGTCACGCTCCAAAATCGCGTCCAAAATGCTGTCCGAAATTCTGTCAGCAACTTTATCCGGATGCCCTTCCGTCACAGATTCGGAAGTAAACAAAGTCTTCGCCAATTTTATCACACTCCTATTATTTATTTTCTTCAAGCAGATTTAGTAATTCGTCATAGTCTTTTTTGAGTTGCAGGTACTCTTCAGCAATTTTCAACGCGGCAAATACGGCAATTCGACTGCCAATGAAACTTTTGGTATTTTGAGCAATGGACTTCATAGTCGCGTCAACCTTTTGCACGCACAGCCTCAAACCTTCGGGGTCGTCCGTACGGAGATTATAAATATCGCCAAAAATTTCAACAGTCACACGTTGCAAATCGCCGGATTTTTTAACGTCCTTCAACCCGTTCACCTCAAGCCCTCAGCTCAGCCGCAAAGATTTTTTCCACCGAATTTAAAATATCCTTAAAAGCCGCGTCAGCCTCTTCGTCCTTGAGTGTGCGCTCGCTCGATTGAAATTTAATCGTAAACGCCAAACTTTTTTTGTCGGCAGAAATTCTGTCGCCGGTGTACACGTCAAAAAGCGTCACGCTCTTAAAATCGTTCCCCGCGTACTTCGCAATGACTTTTTCAATTTCGCCCGCCGAAACGTCACGGTTAACCAAAATTGCCAAATCGCGCGTTATAGCAGGATATTTCGGCAAATTCTCAAAGGCAAATTTTTTCGCCGTGCATTTAATCAGCGTCGCAATATCCGCCTCGAAAATGTAAATCTTTTTGCCGATACCAAACGCCTCTGCAACCGCCGGATGAACTTCACCGACCGTAGCCAAAATCTCGCGCCCCTTTTTGAAAATGGCAGTTTTGCCCGGGTGCAACGCATAATGCGCGCCCGCCTCTACCGTGTAATTTGAAATTGATAACTGCGCGAAAAGTTCTTCGACAATTCCTTTGGCGTCGTAAAAATCCACGTCAGCCGAATTTTGCGCCCAACCTTTGGGCTCGCGCCGCCCCATTATCAGCCCGACTAATTTTTGAACTTCGCGCGGCTGTTCGGTTATCGGCAAAGATTTCGGGAAAAATACCGGCGCTATTTCGAAAAGTCGAACGTCTTCATTTTTGCGGCTCAAATTTCGCGCGGCGTTTTCCAAAATCGAGCCAATTAAATTCGTGCGGAGCAACGGATTTTCATATGGATTCATAATCGGCACTGCGCGACGAAGTTCACTGTCCGCCGGAATTTGCAATTTGTTAAAAGTTTCTTCGCCGGTAAACGAAAAGGAAATTTCTTCATTTAAACCGAGCGCTGCCAGGATATTTTTAATTTTGTCGGTGAAATTCTGCGTTTTGGATTGACGCCCCTGTTGACTGCCCTTAGGAAGTGTGGCGGGAATTTTATCATAGCCGTAAATGCGCGCAACTTCTTCGGATAAATCTTCCATGAGCGTAACGTCATTTCGCCAATCGGGAACGGTCGCCTCGTACGCCACGAAATTTTTAACGCCGCTACTTTCAATCAGCGTGTCGAAAGTTTTGGTAAGCCCCGCCTGCGCGATATTTTTAGCTATCTTGCCGAAATTTTTAGCCGCTGTGGAAATTCTGTCAATCGCCTGCTCAGCGTTCATTTGCGCGCCAATTTCGCTAATTTCAAAGCCCAAACTTTTCAGCACGTCAATAATTTCCGCGTCGCTGTAATTCGTGCCGAGCCGGTCGTTAATCTGTTTCGTGGTGAATTGAACTTTGACAGCCGCCTTAGGATTCGGATAAACATCGACAATGCCCTTGCAAACTTTGCACGCGCCCATTTCCTGCAAAAGCTGAGCCGCCCTGTCAAGTGCAATGACGGTTGCCTTTTCGTTAACGCCGCGCTCAAATCTGCCCGACGCCTCCGAATGTAAACCAACTGCGCGACTGGTGCGACGAATCGACGCCGCATTAAAAGCCGCCGCCTCCAATACAACGGTTTTGGTTTTCTCGGTAATTTCGGTTTCAAAGCCGCCCATAACGCCCGCTAAGCCCGCCGCTTTTTCCGCGTCCGCTATCACAAGTTCCTCGCCCTTAGCAAGCCGGTTTGAATCGTCAAGCGTATGCAAAGCTTCACCGGCAACCGAGCGCCGCGCATTCAAAACTTTGCCGACAATTTCATCATAATCATAGGCGTGCATCGGCTGCCCGAGCTCAACCATTACAAAATTTGTCACGTCAACGACATTGTTAATCGCACGAATCCCCGCGCCTTCCAAACGTTTCTGCAACCACTCCGGCGAAGGACCGAGCTTAACCTCTGTCAGCACTCGCGCAGAAAACCTACTGCACAAATCCGGCGCGTCAATTTTAATTTCAATCAAATCAGCCGCATTTTTGCCCGCGTCTTCGGCAACTTTAATTTTGGGGAAATGCGCAGTCTTTTTCAACAAAACCGCCGCCTCACGAATCAAACCAAATACGCTGAAACAATCGCCGCGGTTCGCCGTCAATTCAAACTCCAAAATGTCGTCGTCAAGCCCGAGCACTTCAGCCGCAGGAACTCCAACCGGCGTATCTTTCGGCAAAATGAAAATGCCGCTTGAGTCGCCTTCAATTTTCAGTTCGTCGGCACTGCACAGCATACCATTTGAAACCACGCCGCGCAATTTTCCTTTGGCAATTTTTTTCCCGCAAGGTAAATTCGCACCAACCATCGCCACCGGTACAATATCGCCCGCCTTGACATTCTGCGCGCCCGTCACAATCTGAATCAATTCACCCGCGCCCACGTCCATTTGACAGATAAACATATGATCAGAATCGGGGTGATTAACAATCTCCGCAACTTTGCCGGTTACAACTTTTTCTAAGCCGGCGCCCGCGCGAATCACATTCTCAACGGCGATTCCAGCCATTGTAAATTTTTCCGCCAGCTCGTCCGCCGTGCAATCTATTTCAATGAAGTCTTTCAACCATTTTGTTGATACTTGCATATAATCCGCTCCTTCAATTAAAATTTCTTCGACTGGTCGCCGCGATTTTTGAAAGGTCATTGCCATTCAGCATTGCCTCGTACCGCTGAAATAAATCTATAACAATTTTGCGCTCGTCGTTGTACCAGTCTTTGGGGTAGCCGTACGCGTCCATAACAGCCAAATCGTTTGCCCTGTGCGCCGCCCGCAACTCCGGCGGCATTACATTTTCGTCGTACAAATCAGCTAGGCTCGCCTCGGGATATTTCGCCCGCGCGTCCAAAATAGCCTGCGCCGCCGCCTCAATCTTCGCCCGCCGCTTTGCGTCCGCATTGATAAATATAAAATTATTATAAACTATCGTACCCGAATATCTGTAACTCATACCGAGCCGTCCCGCCACAACCCGCATCCACGCCATATGTACATTTGAAGTTAACGTTCCAAACAAGAAAATTGGACAATTAGAAATAAATGAACAGGCATCGCTGGCAATAATTTCTGATTGCATAAAGCCCATTGGAATATATTTTCGTCTTTCGCCACTAACACGTGGAACTATTAAATAATCGGTGTCGGGCTGTCGAATTTCAGTGAATAACCAGGCTTTATCAGCCCACTTACAAGTTGCGGCTTTTTTGCTTTTTAAACGAAATTCTTTAACTTTTAAAACGCGCTCATAAACCGGCGGCATTTTTCGCAATTCATTTGGCGGACAATCTACCAGCCACAAACAATAGCGAATCTTATTGTTTATAAAATCTTCACTGCCCATAAAGCGGCGAATATATTTTTCAGCGGACGGACATTTTTTAATAAGTTCGTCGCGTTCTTCGGCAGACAAAATTAAATTGCCGCCGTCGGTCGGTTGACTGCCTTTGGTCATTCGCGGTACGGTAAATCTTTTGTGCGGGTCAATCTCGTAAACAATATTTGTATCGTCGATAATGTAAGGATTTTCGCTAGACATTGCGCGCCCTCAAAATTGGCTCAAAAATCGAACGTCATTTTCAAAAAACATCCGCAAATCGTCAATGGCGTATTTAATCATACAAATTCGTTCGACGCCCATTCCGAAAGCAAAGCCGCTGACAATTTCGGGATTATAGCCGCTCATTTTCAAAACGTCGGGGTGAACTTCGCCCGCGCCGAGAATTTCCAGCCAGCCGCTGCCGTGACAAACCTTGCAATCGGCGCTCTTGCCGTGACAAATCGGACAAGAAACGTCAACTTCAGTACTCGGCTCAGTGAACGGGAAAAAGCTTGGGCGCATTCTGATTTGCGCATTTTCGCCAAAAAATTGTTTGCAGAAAAAATCAAGCGTGCCCTTCAAATCGGCAAAGGTAATTCCCTTGTCAACAACTAAGCCTTCAACTTGCGTGAACATTGGCGCGTGGCTTGCGTCGTAATCGTCGCGGCGATAAACTCTGCCGGGCGCTATCATACGAATTGGAGTATTGGGCGGATTTTTTTGCATAGTGCGCGCCTGTACCGGCGAAGTTTGCGTGCGCAATAAAATTTCTTCGGTTATGTAAAACGAATCCTGCATTTCGCGCGCAGGGTGATCTTTCGGCAAATTGAGCGCCTCGAAATTAAAATAATCCGTTTCGACTTCCGGACCTTCCTCAACGCTGTAGCCCATATTAATAAAAATTTCCTTGACGCGGTTCAAAGTCAAAGTGAGCGGGTGCAAATGCCCGCAATGAATTTTTCTGCCAGGAAGTGTCACATCGATTTTTTCGGACGCCAATTTATTTTGCAAATCCTGCGCTTTGAGTTCAGAATTTTTATCGGCGATTAATTGCTCGATTTGGGCGCGCGCCTCGTTGACGATTTTGCCGATTTTAGGACGCTCCTCCGCGCTCAGTTGGCTCATTCCGCGCAATAAACCGGTCAATTCGCCTTTCTTGCCCAAAATTTTAACGCGGACGTTGTCGAGTTCTTTTAAATCGGTTGCCGCGCCTATCAACTTTGCCGCTGATTCGCGCAGTTGTTGTATTTGTCGTTCCATTAGTCAGCCTCCTTCTGTAGCAAAATAATTTAACATAAGCAGGGCGATATTGCAAGCCATTATTCGCAATGTTATAATTTCTGCGAGATTTAATGATAGGAGAATTTTTTATGGGATTGACTCGTGAATCAGTGGAACTTTTAGCACCGGCGGGAACTTTCAAAGCGTTTGAAGCGGCAATTGACGCGGGCGCGGACGCTGTCTATTTGGGCGGCAAACATTTCAATATGCGCGTTCATAAAAAAGATTTTAACCTGGACGACGACGAAATTAAAGCCGCCGTGAAATATGCGCACGACAGAAACGTTAAGCTGGACGTGACGATTAACAATTTGATTAGCGTTGAGGAAATTGCACCGCTCGAAAAATATTTGCGCTTTCTCGACGAAATAAAAATTGACGCGGCGATTGTTCAAGATTTTGCCGTGATTCAGCTGATTAAAAAACTCGGCTTGAAAATTCCGATTCACGCGTCCGTTATGATGAATGTTAACAGCGCCGCCGCCGTTGATTTGTTGAAAAGTTTTGGGATTAAGCGCGTGGTTGTCGGGCGTGAACTTAGTTTTGAAGCGGTAAAAAATCTGCGCGAGGTGACCGGCATTGAAATTGAATATTTTATTCACGGCGATATGTGCGTGGCGGAATCTGGGCAATGCATACATTCGGGCGTGACATTTGGGCAGAGCGGCAACCGCGGGCGTTGCTTGAAACCGTGCCGCTGGGCTTATAAATTTATTGATGAAAAAACCGGCGCGATTTTGGACGATACCAGTTACAAATTGGCGCTGAATGATATGTGTCTGCTGCGGAATATTCCGGAGCTGATTCAGAGCGGCGTTTATTCTTTCAAGATTGAAGGCAGAATGCGCCCGCCGGAATTTATTCATCGGATTGTGTCGACGTATCGGCGCGCGATTGACGCTTACATTGCCGACCCGACCGGTTATAGTCTTGACGAAAATTTGTGGCGAGATTTTTTCGAAAAGCGCGTTAGGGATTTGACTACGCTTTGTGCGTTTGCGCCGCCGACAAAAAAAGATATCGGCTTGAGCGGGAAACGTGAGCCGCGATTTTTCAGTGAAGGCGTTGTTGAGGCGAAATTTGACGATAAAGCTGTGGCGAAAATTTTTGCCGAAGCTGAGCCAATAAAAAATTCCGGTACTAAGCCGGAACTTGTGGTTAAAGTTTCAGATTTGGCGGCGGCGAAATCTGCCCTTGCCAATGGCGCGGACGTGATTTATGTTGGCGGCGAAAGTTTCAAGCCGCGTAAACCCTGGACGCTTGCCGAATTTAAAATCGCCGCCGAACTCGCGCAGAAGTCGAACGCGAAAATTATTTTGAATACGCCGCGCATTACCCGCGAAAATTATTTGAATGAGCTTGCCGAACTTTTGAGGCGGCTGAAAAATTTTGACGGTGTGCTGGTTAGCAATTTGGGCGCGCTGAATTTGGTGAAAAAATTTACCGATTTGCCGATTTACGCCGACAGCTCATTTAATCTGTTTAACAATGTGGCGGCTGAATTTCTGCGCGAAATGGGCGTAGTGCGGGCGACGTCTTCGCTTGAAATGAGTTTTGCGCAGGTTAAAAGTTTGGTTGAAAAATCTGCGTTGCCGATAGAGATTATTATTCACGGCGCGACGGAGTCGATGGTCAGCGAGCATAATTTGGTGAAATTTTATTATCCGGATTTTGACGAATTTTCGACGCCGGAAATTTTGAACGAGCACTTTGCATTGGTGGACAGCGCGAGCGAAGTGCATTCGATACGCCTTGACCAGTTCAATTACAGCCACATATTTTTTGCTAAAGATTTGTGTATGTTGCCGTATTTGCAGAAATTTATGGGCGCGGCGGCTTTGCGAATTGAGGCGCAGGATTATTCGGCGGAAGTTACCGCTCTTGTGACAAAAATTTATCGCGCAGGACTGGACGGCAAAGATTTTTCCGCTGATTTTGAATTGCTGAAAAAAAATACTCCGCGTGAATTTGGCAGCGGAGTTTACAGATTTGCCGAAAGTAAAAATTCCATTTAAAAAAACCCACCGAAACAAAGAGGCCGCCACGGATGGCGGCCCAATGCGGCGCGCTTGTCACGTGATGTGACAATCCGCGCCGCTGTTTTCTTTGCAACTTTCTTTTGCGCCAAAAGAAAGTTGATATTACACGAGCATATCGTCATTCTTGCCGCGGGAGATAACAATTTCGCCTCTGTCTTCGAGCGACCGAATAATATTAACGACCTTCATTTGCGCCTCTTCGACGTCACGAATCTTAACCGGCCCCATGTAAGAAAGTTCTTCCTTGAGCATATCGGCGGCGCGCTTGGACATATTTTTGAAAATCTTGTTGGTGACATCGTCGGTAGTAGCCTTCATTGCCAGCGACAAATCTTTGGTGTCGACTTGACGCAATACCAACTGCATCGAACGGTCGTCCAAAAGTACAACGTCCTCGAAAACGAACATGAGCTTTTTTATTTCTTCGGCAAGTTCCGGATCGTCAACTTCCAGCGACTCAACGATAGCTTTTTCAGTGGTACGGTCTACGCGGTTCAAAACTTCGACAATCGCAGGAACACCGCCCGCCGTTGTAAAGTCTTGCGTCAACATCGAAGAAATCTTGCGCTCCAAAACGCGTTCAACTTCACGAATGACATCCGGCGAAGTCCTGTCCATCGTGGCAATTCTTTTCGCAACGTCAGCCTGCATTTCCGTTGATAAACCCGTCATAATAATTGCCGCCTGGTCAGGCTCAAGATACGCCATTACCAACGCTATTGTTTGCGGGTGCTCATTCTGGATAAAGTTTAAAAGCTGCGAAGGATCTATCTTGCGCAGAAAATCAAACGGGCGAACTTGCAAGCTCGTTGTCAAGCGATTCAAAATTCCCATTGCCCTGTCAGCGCCCAATGCCTTTTCCAAAACATTCTGCGCGTATTCCAAACCGCCCGTAGAAATATAATCATTCGCCATTGCCATTTGATAAAATTCACTGATAACGGCGGCTTTTTGTTCGGCGCTAACTTGCTTGTTATTCGCAATTTCCAGCGTGATACTTTCAATTTCGTCGTCGTCAAGGTGCTCAAAAAGTTTCGCGGCGTATTCTCCGCCAACCGCTATAAAAAGTATCGCCGCTTTTTCGTGCGCCGTCATATCCCGCGAATCGCCGTACATATCGTCCCTAGGCATAACAATTCCCCCTCAAGATAAAGCAAAAAGATGGACGGTCAGCAACTATCCATCTTTACAGCTTATTAATTTTCCATTTTAGATTATTCGTCCTCAGCAAGCCACGTTTTAATGAGCATTGCAACGTCAGCCGGTTTTTCCTCAATGAGCTTGAGAATTGCCTTCTTTTCGTCGCGCTGCTGTTTTTCTTCGGGCGTAAGGCTGTCTTCCGGAATTGCCTCAATTTCAACTTGTTTAGCGCGTTCTTCCTCTTCAAGGCGTCGGCGCTCTTCCTCGGCGGCTCTACGCTCTTCTTCAGCAATTCGTCTTGCTTCTTCGATTGCCTCACGTTCTTGCTGTTTCTTGCGACGGTGCATTAAGAATCCGCCGAGCAACATAGCCAGAAGTAAAATTAATGCTCCAATTTCCATATAAAGAATCCTATCATTACGCTCACGAACCGCCTCTTGTTCAGCGATTTGTCTATCGCGTTTTTCAGTGCTAAATGGCAGAAGTTCAACTGAAACCGTATCGCCGCGGCTCTCATTGATACCGGCGGCGGAAGTAACCACCCGCAATAAACTTTCCTGCTGCGTCTCGGTGATTGTGTCGTTAACCAAAACCGCAACATTCAAGCGGCGTATCGAACCAGGCGACGCCACGATTTTTTGATTTTCTTCATTGACTTCGTAATTTCGGGTTGATTCTTTACGCTCATATTCGGCGTTGGCGTTTCTGTCTTCGGCAACGTAGCCAGGAATATTGCCTTGAACGCCCGCAGGTCCGCCTGGAATATTCGACTGCCCATTGTAAGATTCGCTGATATCCTGTTGACTGCGAATAATGCCTGCTTCGTCGACAACCGGCGTGAAAGTTTGTCTGTCAATGGCGCGCGAGTCAAAATCCAATTCGACGCTGACACGCACAAACGCATTGCCTTCGCCCAAAGTATTGTCAAGCATCGTTTGAATATTGTGCTGCAAATGGTCACGCACGCGCTTTGTCATTTCAATTTGCGTCAACGCCTGCAAATTCAGCCTTTGGTCGCGCAGAACGTTTTCGTCGTCTTCTTCGTTGAGAATATTACCGGCTTCGTCAACGATTGTAACATTTTCCGGCAAAAGTCCCTGGATACTGTGACTAACCAAATTTACAATGCCTTTAACTTCGGGCTGTGTAAGTTGCATTTCCGGACGCAACATTAACATAATCGACGCCGTTGCAGGCTTTTCGTTTTTCTTGTAAAGGCTGTCTTCCGGTAAAACGATATGCACACGCGCCTTTTGTACCGAATCGATTTGCTCAATCGTCCGCGTCAACTCGCCCTGCAGAGCTTGAAGATAGTTAACCTTGTTTTGAAACTCAGTCACGCCCAATTTGCTGTCGTCGAAAAGTTCAAAGCCTTTGTTGCCGCGCGGCAATCCGGCTGTTGCCAAATCCAATCTGATATCGTGAACTTGCGTTGCCGGAACATAAATTGTTGTGCCGCGTTTATCTTCGGAAATTTGATATTGAACGCCGGATTCTTTTAAACTGTTGACAACGTCGCCGGCGTCCTTTGCCTCCAAATTCGTGTACAGCGGAACGTAATCCGGTTTGCTGCCGTACCAATAGCTTATGCCGAAAATAGCCAGCAAAGCCGCCACTATCGCGCCTATGGCAATATACCGCTGCCTTTTGGTGTACCTATTCCATAATTCTTGGAATCGCTCTTTCCAAGCCGCCAATTCATACTCAGTCCCCTCGCGTCTTCCCTGTTATTTTAGTTTCTATCCTTGATTGAAATCACACCTGCATACGCATAATTTCTTGATACGCAGAGGTCGCTCGGTTTCTTAGCTGAAGTGCCAGCTGTACGGCAATTTCCGCTTTTTGCGCTGCGACTACTACTTGAGAAATATCTTCAACTCTGCCTGCCGCCAATGCCGCGTTTAATTTATCGGATTCAAGCTGCAATTCATTTGTTTTTTTCACGGCGTCAATCAAAACTTCGCCAAACGTTTTTATCGGTTCGTCGACTTGCCTTGATTCGCCCAGGTGGCTATGAGCGCTCATTTTAACGGGCGTCATTTCCAGCGGTGTTATCTCCATCTCATCACTCCTCTTAAAAAATTCGCATAACATATTAATAATAGCTGAAAAAAATTTTAAACCGATAAAACCCACAAATATTATAACAGCTTAAAAAATATTTGCCACAGAAATTTTAATTTTATATACGTTGCAAACGAAAAACTTTATTTACCTGCCGATTTCCAACGCCTTCAGAGCCATAGCCTTTGCCGCATTAATCGCCGTGGTATTTGCCTCGTAAGCGCGGTGAGCCGTTATCATGTCAACCATTTCTGTGACGATATTGACATTTGGCTTTTCGACGTAGCCGTCAGCATTTGCGTCGGGGTGGCTGGGGTCGTAAACCAGCGGTCCTTGCTCGGTATCCTCGACGATAGAAACTGCGCGCACGCCTTCGCCAACTTTTTTACCTGCGCCGGTAGCTTTTTGGAGCGCCGCCTCGAAACTCATTGGTTGACGTTCGCGCGGATTGAAAACAACGTAGCGCCTGTGATAAGCGCCGCCGCCTTCCGTGCGTGTAGTATTTGCATTTGCGATATTATTTGAAATGACGTCCATTCTCAAGCGTTCAGCCGTCAAACCGGACGCCGAAGTGTCAATTCCCAAAAACATTCCCATTGAAAAAACTCCCTTCGGTCGTTTTTTAGGATTTAGGATATAGGATTTAAGATTTAGGGATTTTCCCTATTCACTAACTCCTAATTCCTATCTCCTAAATCAACTCTGTCCGCCGCTGGTAATGGCGGTACGCATTCTGCTGACGTAGCTGCTAAGTTGCGTGGCAAGCGCGTTGTAGTAAATCTGATTTTTCGCCAAAGTCGCCATTTCGATATCGATGTCAACGTTATTGTCGTCCGCGCGCATCATTGTGGTATTGTCGAGAATCAGCGTCGGCTCTGCGCGAGGAATAATAACCTTCGGCGGCAAATGCTTATCGTGCGTCCGAACCATTTGCAATTTGCCTTCCGGCTCTCTTACACCATAAAGCTCATTGGCAAGTAACTCTTCAAATTCAACATTGGTTTTGCGGAAATTCGGCGTGTTGACATTGGCGATATTGTTTGAGGCAACTTCCTGCCGCATGCTAGCCGCCGTCATTCCGCGCGGCAGATAATTAAAATTCGACGAACCCATAATCTGCTCAAGCATAAACTTCACCTGCTTTTAACTATTTTCAAACAAAAATTCTACGCTGTTAAGCGAAAATCCTTCAATCGGCAAAGAAAATTCGCGCAGTCGATTCATTTAAAAATGCCAATCCTGCTCAAAATCTTCACGGCGATTCTGCCAATCATCGGAATTTGTTGCATATCCTCTTTGCGCATACCGCCGAAAAGCGCTACCGCTATAATATAAACCGCGCAGCCGACAAACACCGCGCCGAATGTCGAAATAACTTCAATGTGCCACTCAGCCATCGTTAGCTCGTAGAAAAATTTAACCACGACCGCCATAACGCCCGCCGCGCATATCGTTTTGAAAAGTTGCCCCAGCTCAATCTTGTAGCCGATATATTTGTAAATGAAGTATAAATTGATAAAAGCCGCCACGCCCATATCAGCCGCCGTCGCCCAAGCCGCGCCCATTATTCCGAACGCCGGTAGCGCCGTCAAATGCCAATTCAAAAAAACTTTCGCCGCCGCCGCCAATATCATATTCACCATTGGAATTGTCGTGTGTCCTAAGCCCTGCAAGACGCCCGTTGAAACTTGATGTAAGCCCAGCAAAATTATCGATACCGCCGAAATCATTACCGCCGGACCTGCGCCTGGCGCGTTGTAAATCAAGCTGGAAATCGGAGTTGCTAAGAAAAATACTACCACGAACGCCGGAAAGCACACGAAATTTGAAATTCGGACTGCCGCCGCCGTTTGGTTATAAATTCTGTCGGTTTGTTTCAAGGCGCGCGCCTCGGAAATTGCCGGTACGATTGACACAGCCAATGACGCCGTTAAAATCGTTGCCAAATTTATCAGCGGAACTGCCATGCCGTTTAAATATCCGAAAAGCTCTGTCGCTTGACGCACCGAATAGCCCGCCACTTCCAGGCGCTGCGGAACGATCATTAAATCCAAATTCGACACGACCGGCAACATTATCGACGCCGCCGATACCGGCAAGGCTAAGACGAAAATTCGCTTGATTATTGAAAATGTCGACTCGGAAGCTGATTGTGCGGTTGGTTGCAAATTCGCGCCGTATTTAAATTCAATTTCCCTGTTCAGCTTTATGTGGAAGTAAACCAAAACCATTAAACCGGTGACTGCGCCCGCCAATGCGCCCAAACTTGCGCCCGCCGCCGCGTAGTCCAACCCCCACGGCAATAACAAATCGGCTAAGACTATCATTGTTATCACGCGGAAAATTTGCTCGACGATTTGACTAACTGCGGTTGGTGTCATTCTTTGCCAGCCTTGCAAGTAGCCTCTTGACGCCGCCAAAAATGTTACGAAGAAAACCGTTGGCGCTAAAACTACCACGGACATATAGGCGCGCGCGTCTCGTATGAATTGCCATTCGATTAACCAGCTTGCCGAAAAATATGTTAGCACTGAAAAAATTATTCCGGTGAAAAGCATGAGCGCCATTGAGATTCTGAAAACTCGTTTTGCTCCGAAAATGTCATTTAGTGCGACGCGCTCCGCCGTGATTATCGAGATTGCCACGGGGACGCCCGCCTGCGAAACTGTCATTGCGAAAAAATAAATTGGGAACGCCATTTGATAAAGCCCGATGCCTTCGCCGCCCAATATTCGCGATACGAATATCCAATTCAGCGAGCCGATGACTTTTACCACGAAACTGGACACCGTTAAAATCAGCGTGCCTTTTAAAAATTTTTCACTGCCGGTTGATTTTGTTTCCGCCATTCCTGTATGTTACACCGCCTAGTTGCAAAAAAATTTAGTCAAAGTTATAATGGATTATAGCATTTTTGGCGCGGCTTTGTATATGAATTTTTCGAAGAGGGCGGGGCGTATGAATTTTAATTTGATAAAATTTAACACGGAAATTGGCAAAACCAAGCCGGAGAATATTGTTCACACGGAAAACGCCTGCCCATTTTGCGACGTGGAACATTTGACGAATATTTTGGATACCGACAGCGATATTATTTTTCTGCGGAATAAATATCCGGTGATTGAGGGCGCTGATTTATTTGTGCTGATTGAGGGCAAGGACTGCGATATTGATATGCCGAAATACAGCCGCGCTCATATGCGCCGCGTGATTCGGATGGGAATTAAACACTGGAATAAATTAATCGATTCGGGCAAGTACGAGGAAGTTTTATTTTTCAAAAATTTTGGTCCGATGTCGGGCGGCACGATTAAGCACCCGCATATGCAGATTGTTGGATTTCCGCGGCTAAATTCGGATTTGCTTTTTGAAGTCGAGGAAATGCGCGGGCTTGTCATTGCTAAAAAAAATGGCGTTGAGTTGAATGTTTCGAATTGTCCGCGCGTAGGTTTCGGTGAATTGAATGTTGTTGTCGAGGGCGGCGGCGATATCGATACTCTTGCTGATTTTTTGCAAATTGGCGTCCATTATCTGATGAATTTTTTCCGCAAAAATCTTAGCAGTTACAATATTTTTTTCTATCGTCGCGCAGGAATTATCTACGCAAAAATGATGCCGCGCTTCGCAACTTCGCCGTATTTTGTCGGGTACAATGTACATTTTTTGCCGCGAAATATCCCGCAAATCGCCGAAGAAGTTTACAAAATTTATTTTCAAGATAAGGTCGTTGTTTTTAATTAATAACAGCATTTCTTTCTAGAAAGAAACGCTGGCAAAGAAAGCGCCGCTCAGATAGTCGACTTCCGGTCGACTAATTCGCGGCGGGGTTCGGGCGCGCGTCCGTGCGCGCCTCTCACTTGCAAAGGTTTGGGAGGTTTAAAATTTGAATTTGAAAAAATCGATAGCCGCTTTCAACTGCGCGAAAAAATTTATGCCTGGTGGTGTCAACAGTCCCGTTCGCTCATTTAGCAACATCGATTGCACGCCGCCTTTTATCTCGCACGCCAAAGGCTCTCACATTTTCGATATTGACGGCAACGATTATGTTGATTACGTCGGCTCGTGGGGGCCAATGATTTTGGGGCACGCTCACGAAAAAGTTGTTGCCGCTCTGAAAAAAGCTGTCGAGCGCGGCACAAGTTACGGCGCACCTACCGAACTTGAAACGCGCTTAGCTGAGCTTGTTCAAAAAATTTATCCGAGTATGGAAGTTATGCGCATGGTAAATTCCGGCACAGAGGCAACTATGAGCGCCCTTCGAGTTGCTCGCGGCGTTACCGGTCGCGATAAAATTGTAAAATTCATCGGCTGCTATCACGGACACAGCGACAGTTTGTTGGTTAATGCAGGTTCGGGCGCGGCTACTTTCGGCGAGCCTTCCAGCCCTGGCGTCACAAAAAATATCGCGCAGGACACAATCGCTTTGCCGTACAACGATAGCGCCGCCGTCGAAAAAATTTTTGCTGAATGCGGCAAAAAAATTGCTTGCGTTATAGTCGAGCCGATTGCCGGTAATATGGGGCTTGTCTTGCCGGAAAATAATTTTTTACAAAATCTGCGCGAAGTAACTAAAAAATTTGGCGCGCTGCTGATTTTCGACGAAGTTATGTGCGGTTTCCGAAACAACGTGCAGGCGGAATTTAAAATCACGCCGGATTTGACTTGTCTTGGAAAAATTATCGGCGGCGGTTTGCCCTGCGCTTGCTACGGCGGCAAAGCTGAAATTATGCGCAATGTTTCGCCCGACGGCAAAATTTATCAAGCCGGAACTTTGAGCGGCAACCCGCTTGCCATGACTGCCGGTATTGAAACGCTGCAAATTCTGATTGACACGCCCAATTTTATCGAAAAAGTTAACGCGAAAACTTCAGCGCTTGTCGACGAGCTCAAAAATATTTTCGGCGCGAATGTCCAAATCCCTCAAGCCGGCTCGATGTTCAGCATATTTTTCACCGATAAAAAAGTTACAAATTACGCGAACGCCGCCGCTGCCAATCAAGAAAAATTTAAGCGCTGGTTTGTCAAAATGTTGGAGCGCGGGATTTACCTCGCGCCGTCTCAATTCGAAACGCTGTTTGTTTCAGCCGCTCATACCGACGCCGATATTGAGAAAACTTTGGACGCCGCCAAAATCACTGTCAAGGAGTTGCTTTAATTGCCAGACGAAAAAAAGCCGGTCACTTTGCAGAAACCGACTAAAAAACTTAAGCTCAACTGCGCGATTTGCGGTAAAAAACTTGCCGAAAAAGACGCGCTCATTCACAAAACTATGAAGGGCGAAAAGCAAATCATTTGCCACGATTGCTTTAAGCAGGCAACCGGCGTTGACTACAAAACTTTTCTGTACCGCCGCGAAGCCGCCAAACAAACGCTTTTTGCTACGCTGTTCTGCCTTGCCGCCACGATTTACGCGTTCATTTATGAAGGTCCAATTTACGGCGTCGCAGGAATTTTTATCACGATTTTAATTTTCCTGTTTTCCGCCAAAGTTCGATAATTTTTAATTGGCGTCCTCGTCCGTCGCCTCGATTTTGAAAACAACCGGACGCGTGCCGTCATTGCACGAAATTATTGCAACGTTTTCGTCTTTGAGCCAGCCGTCGAAAAAATTTTTCCCGCCGTGCGACAACGCAAAAACATATTCACGCATGCAAAGCCAGGCGTTATCGCAAAGCCCCGCCGGTTTTTGCCAGCCGTCAGAATAAAAAATTTGCCCGACCGTGTTGTAAGTGCAAGCCGTCAAACCTTCAGCCGCATATTTTTTTGCAATTTCTTCGTTGAAAGTCGTTGCAATCACCGTGATTTTAATTTTTTTTCATTTTAAGCCCTCCTAAAAATTTTATTTTTTGAAAATAAGTTTCTCAAGCGTCTCAAAAAGTTTGTCCGGCTCAATCGGTTTTGACAAATGAGCATTCATACCGGCTTGCAACGAACGTTGAACGTCTTCAGCAAAGGCGTTGGCGGTCACGGCGATAATCGGAATAGTTTTCGCGTCGGGGCGGTCAAGCGCGCGAATCGTTCTGGCAGATTTCAAACCGTCCATTACCGGCATTCGAATATCCATCAAAATCGCGTCATAATATTTCGGCGCGGACTTTTCAAACATTTCAGCGGCAACTTTACCGTTTTCGGCGCGCTCGGATTTAATTTCGCGCAGCTCCAAAATGTCTTTAAGAATATCAGCGTTGACAATCAAATCTTCGGCGATAAGGACGCGTTTACCGGCTAAATCTTCGACTTCGGGCTCTTCCGGAACAACTTCGGGCTCTTCCGGAATTTCCGGCGCGGCTTCAACAATTTCCGGCGTGGCTTCAACAACTTCCGGCTCAGCTTTAACAATTTCCGGCTCGGCTTTAACAATTTCCGGCTCGGATTTAGCAACTTTCGGCTTAGCTTTGATAACTTCAGATTTAGCTTTGGTAACTTTCGGCTGCGGAGTAGTTTTCGCGGCTTTTTTGCTTGCGCTAACAATTTTCAGCGAAATGGTCACCGTGAAAATGGAGCCGACGTCTTTTACGCTGTCGACTTCAATTTTGCCGTTTAACATATCGATAATATTTTTCGTAATCGCCATACCCAAACCGGTGCTGCCGTATTTGTTGGCTTGCTCGATGTCTTCCTGCGAAAACGGCTCAAAAATTTTCGGCAAATAAGCCTTATCCATACCAATGCCGGTATCTTTGACGGTGAACTTCAACGACGCAAAATCGCCGTACTTCGTCAACAATTCTACGATAAATCCAACCGAGCCTTCCGAAGTGTACTTGACGGCATTGCCCAAAATGTTAATCAGAATCTGTCGCAATTTCATTTCGTCGCCGATATAATATTCGTCGACATCGCCGACAATTTTAAAATCATAGCGCAAATTTTTTTCCTGGCACTGCGCTTGAATCATATCATTAATTTGCTCAAGCATTTTCTGAAAATCAAATTTCGCCTCGCGGACTTTCAGCCGCCCGCTGTCAATTCTGTTCATATCCAAAACGTCATTAATCAAGTGCATTAAATGTTGGGAACTGTGGCTGATTTTTTCAAGATAGCCGCGGGTTTTTTCGGGAAGATTCGGATCGTGCAGCGCCAATGTATTCAGCCCGACAATTGCGTTCATTGGCGTGCGAATTTCGTGGCTGACGGAACTTAGAAATGAAGTTTTAACGGCGTTTGCGGTTTCAGCCTGTTGCAGGGCGTCCGACAGCGCGCGGTTTCTCTGCAAAGTTTCGCGCGTTTCGCTGTCGACATCGGCAAAACCTATGCTTACCGAATGAATGTCTTTGGTATTTTGGTGCAAAACCGGATTGATATTTACAACGCGAATCATTTCGTAATATTCCTTGCCGTCGCGGACAGCCAAATATCGGTGCGCCGTGATAAGTTCTTTCGCCAATTTTGCACGAATATTTTCCGGCTTGATAAAATTCAAAAAATCTGCGCGATAGGGCTCGGCAACAAAAGTATTCGCGTATTGAATAAATTTTTCGAGGAACGGGAAATGATCGCCCTTCTTTACGCCGACAATGTCGCTCGCCTGACTGCCGGTAGTTGTTTTGGCGCGGTAACAAATGCTCTCGTCATTATCCAAATCCACGTAAAAGACACTGCGATAATCGGCGGCAACCGCGTTAATCATTGCGTCGACTTCGCGAACTTTGCGCTCATTTTCCAAGAGTTGATTTTGAACTTGCAAGCGATCTGCCAAATCCTTTTCCCTAAGTTTGGCTTGACGGTCGCGCATTCTGATTATCAAAATCGCCGCCGCCACAACTACCAAAATTACCACTATCCAATTTCGGCGTAAAAAATCTATCAGCGAAAATTTATTTTCCGGATAAGAATACAAAGTCAGCGCTGAATTTATCGCGGCGTGCGGAATTAAACTCGCGGTTTTGTTCAAGATATGATAAAGTTTACTTTCGGAGCGCAGCACGACAAATGAAAAATCCATCGACTTGCCCGTGGTTAGCGCCAAAAGTCCATATCGATTCAAAAGATTTTCCGTCTGGATAACGCGATAATTGCTGAGAATTGCGCCGTTCGCCTTGCCGGATTCAACAGCGCTGAAACATTCTTCAAGCCCGTTGCAATTTAAAATCGTCCATTTCGGGAAATTATCCTTCAAAAAAGTTGCGTGGTTAATATTCTGCCGGTCAACGGCGATAGTCATTGGCTGTTCCGCGGAAATTTGATTTTGATTGCCGCGGTTTACAACTAAATACATTTCCGTTTGAAGAATCGGCGAGGTTGCCATAACGCCCGATTCTTCGCCGTCATACGCGCTGATATTCACGGGGAAAACGCAATCGATATTTCCGGCGCGCAGAGCCTCCAACGCCGCCTCCAAATTTGGATAAGCATAAGTCTCAAAATTCAGCCGCGCATTTTTCGCCGTCGTTTTTGCAAGCGTCAAATAATCATTCAGCACGCCCGTAACGCCGCCTGAACTTTTCGCGCAGAACGGCAAATAATTATCCAGATAACCAACGCGAATTGCGCCGTGTTCGTCCAGCCAATGCAACGCGTCACTCGACAGAAAAGCATTCGTGCCGCTGGTTGCCATATATTTTTCGTGAATCTGCTGATTGTAAAATCTGTTTTCGTCGTAAATTTGGCTCATGGCGTCGTTCAATTCAGTAAGCAAATCCGGTCGCGCAGTACTCACCGCGAAAAAAAGTTCGACTCGCCGATTTTGAAAAGCGGTGTAAACGCGTGAACATCTACGTCTTCGTAAACGTCCAAAGTCACGTAGGCGTCCAATTCGCCGCTCTTCATCATTTGAAAAGCCTCTTGCTCCAAACTCGACAAATCAACAATTTCTGCGCTAATTCCGTTCGCCGCCAACCAATTAATGAGCAATTCTCGCTGATAACTGTTTTTGCTAACGCCGATTTTTTTGCCGTTCAACGAGGCAGTGTTCGACAAGGAAATTGACGGGTGATCCACGCTGGCGTAAATGTAATAACTTTCCGCGCCCATTGGCAAAGACGAAAACAGCATTTGCCCCGCGCGTTCGGGCGTGTAGGAAACATCGCTCATTAAATCAATTTGACCGGCTTTCAGCATATCCAAAAGTACCGGCCACGTGGAATTGACGTATTCGAAAGTCCAACCGGCGTAAGCGGCAATTTTCTGCTGATAATCATAGGAATAGCCTAAGCGTCGCCCGAAACTATCAGTGTAATTGAAAGGCGAATCGTACCAACCGACTCGCACAACTTTTTGGGCATCCGCTGAAGTTGAAAATATTACATTCAACAGCAAAAACATCAGCAACGCCGATTTCGTGAAGCGTAAAAACATTTTCACAGCCACCTCTAAACAAAAATTTACTTGACAATTTTATTGCGCCGGTGATTTTATTTCAAGTACAATTTTTCGGAATGACGCCGAAAGCAATGTTGCTGTGCTTGCCGCCGCCCGCAATTTCAAAACCGAGCCGCGAAAATTCAAGACTGCGCGAATTTTCCTTCATAACAACGAGCCGCCGCGCAACCCTGCAAGCCTCACGAACAGAATCAGCGTCAATGGGGCGGTGGTCAGCCACGGGGCGAATCGGATTTATACCGGAACTTTTATTCAGCGCGTGGCGAAACATCGGATCAAAATAAACCACGTCAAAAGAATTATCGGCGGCGCTCTTCAAAAAATCTGCGTAATCGGCGGTTACAACTTCGACGCGGCGCATTGCCTCAATCACGGGCGGCGTATCGTCGGTAAAATTTTTCATGCCGAATCGTACAACTTCAGCCAACGCCGGATTAATTTCCAGCGCGGTTACACTTCCCAAATTTCCGACAATGAAACTTTCAACAATCGCGTCACTGCCCAATCCGAGCGTGCAGTCGAGAATTTTATCGCCGGCTTTAATTTGAGCAACTTCAATCAAGCGGTCGCCGCTGCCTTGACGCAAATTTTTTATCCGCAAATGCGCGGTATTTGGATGGAAATATAAAATTCCCTCAGCCGTCCAAATCACCAGCGCATTTTTTTTCGCCAATAAAATATTTTCCGCGCCGTGAATTTTCATAAGCGCGTCGATACCAAAATCTTTACGCTCAACGAATTTTAAGCCGAGTTTCTCCGCGGTACTTTTGGCAAGAATTTCAGTTTCAAAATTGGGTTTGCGAATCGTCGTGACAATCATAAAATTCACCTCAAAAATTATTGACAGGGCGCGGCGGGTTTATTAAACTAAAATAAATTGACAGAAATTTTTGGCGGGGGGTGACGACATGAGCGAGCAAGAGGACCGGCAAAAATTGATGGCACAGCGGCTTCAGCAAATGGTACAGGTTACGCGGCGGGACGACAAAGACACGCAACAAAAAAATTTAGCCGGACAATTTTTGAACATGATGGAAGCCACAAAAAAATTGGACAACGACGCCAAACAACAGGAATGGGCAGCGCAATTCGCAAAAATGATGCAGCAGACGCGCTCTTTCGATTCGGAGCGTGACCGCCTTCAAAAAATCGGCGAAACGAAAATTTCAAACGCCTTCGCCCAAATGATTCATATGACACACAAACTTGAGCAGGAAAACCGCAATCAATTTGAATTTCCGCCGGACGTGAATATTGAACATTTTCCGAGCATTGGCGATAAATTTTTCCATTCGCTGATACAAAAATTGCCGAAACGGATTAGGCTATTCCCGCAAGCCCTGCGCCGAAACCCGCGCGCGGTGATAAAATATTTTCTGGCAATGATAATCGGGCGCGTGTTGGCAATTACATTGTACGTTATCGCGGCGTTTATTCCTGCCCTGCCGATACCGGATTCAGTAACGGGCGTTGTGGGCAGGGCGCCGAATTTTTTGGGGGCGGCGTTAAATTCGATGCGCGGCGCGGTTGTGGAGTTCAGCCCGCAGGCGATAATGACGGTTGTAGCCAACATTCCCACGGACATAAACAAATTGCTACAGAAAGTAGGGGAATTTTTCCAATACTACGGGCGGCGCGCGGGAAAATTTTTCGTAGAGGCGATACGTCACCCGAAATGGGGCGCGCGGGAAATTTGGGCGTTCATGCATTGTAAAAGTTCATTGTTGCTGCGAATCGGCAAAGGCGCGTGCGGCGTGGCGTTTTCATTTTTCGTAATAAAATTGGCGATGATATTTTTACTGCCGCTGTTCGGCGGAATTGCAATAACGGTTTTGGGCTTTAAAATTTCGATAGTTTTAATTGTGGTTGTGCGAATGGCGATAAGCACGGGCAGCGAAATTCTCGGCAGATTAATCGGCAAAAAATTTATCGTAATGGGAAAATATTTTTACGAACACCCCGAAGAAATAATTGCGCTGTTGCGAAAGGCAATGGAAGATTGGAAAAGCAACTGGATTAATGAGGACGGCAGACCTAAGCAATGAACGAATTTTTAATCGGCTTACAATTTTTAACGCGAATTTCAATCGTGCGGCAAACGATTTGGACTGAAGAAAGTTTTGGCGGCTCGGTGAAATATTTTCCGGCGATTGGCGCGGTTTTGGGAATAATATATGCGGCGGCGCTTTACGCGGTACATTTTTTAGAATTGCCGATATTCACGGGCGCGGTCGGATTTTTTTTGTCGGTGTGGCTGACGGGCGGCTTGCATTGCGACGGGCTGATGGATTCGGCGGACGGGCTATTTTCCGGACGTGAGCGCGAAAAAATGTTAGCCATTATGAAAGACTCTCGCGCAGGAGCATTCGGCGTAGTGGCGCTGGTAACAGTGGCGGCGTTGGAAATTTCGACGCTGGCGGAGCTTGCGAATTTGCCGGTGATTTGGATTTGCGCGGCGGTTTTTTCTGCGCCGATAATCGGGCGGCTGGCAATGGTTTGGGTAATTGCGCTTTTCCCGTACGCGCGCCCGACGGGAATTGGAAAATCTTTCGCAAAATATACTTCGCGCAGGACTTTAATTTTCGCGCTGCTTGAGACGATTTTTTTGTTAATGGCGCTGAATTTTTTTAGCACGACAATTTTTTGGATAGCGATAATTTCACTGGACGCGGCGATAATTTTTGCGGTATACTTTGGGAAATTTGCGACGGCGAAATTGGGCGGCGTGACGGGCGATATTTACGGCGCGGCAGAAATGTTAACTGAAACTTTATCGCCGATAATTTTTTTGTTGGCGGCGGTTTCGCTCAAATAAAAAATCCCCTACCATTTGGTAAGGGAACGAAAAATTTTTTAAGCTAAAACATTGTGCTTGACGCGCTCGTGTTCCTCGGACTGTTTGGCGTCGTTCCAACTGCTTACATCGCCGGTTAAATAGCCGGTTACTCGACGAATCCGCTCAAACTTTTCACCGCGGGCGTTATAATTTACGTCGACTTTGCCGTCCGCGCTGAGTTTAACTTCGACAGATTTAAGCGGAGTTTCGACACGCGAACGAATATAATCGACGTAATTTTTAGCCTCAGCCTCGGTGAAATCGTCTAAGCCAATCGCCGTAACTTTCACACCATCAATAATCATAGGCGCTCAACCTTTCTTTTTTGAAATGGAAACGATATTGTTGACGTTATCATTTTCGGGCAACATAACCGTACGAATCGGGAACGGAATATCAATGCCTTCTTCGCGATAACGTTTGCTAATCGCCTTTATAAATTCGTGCTTGATTTTCAGCTGTTTGGTATAGAGGCTGGCGTGAAGAACCGCCCAAAAATTAATCGAAGAATCGCCGAACTCTTGATAAAGCACAGCCGGATGAAGCGGGCTGTTTCTGATATTCGGGTTATAATCGTCGAATTGCGATTGAATATTGCGGGCGACTTCCAAAGTGACGCGCTCGACTTTTTCCAAATCGCTGTCGTAAGAAACGCCGATAGGAATAATTATGCCGATATCGTCGCGCGGGCGTGAAAAGTTCGTGATGACCGCGCCGGCGATATTTTTATTTGGTATGACAATGACGCTGCCTTCAGCCGCCGGAGTTATCGTTGTGAAGCGCAAATTGATATCGGTAACGCGCCCTTCTTCGCCGGAACTCAATTTGATGTAGTCGTTAATTTTAACCTGCCGCGTGACGATTAAATGCAAGCCGGAAAAAATATTTGCAACGGTTTCTTGAATACCGAACGCAACTGCCATACCGCCAACGCCCATCGCGGTGACAATCGGGGCGATTGAAATTCCGTAGTATTGCAAAATTATCAGCGCGCTTGACGCGTAAATAAAAATCTTGAAAATCGTATTGAGCAAACTGGACTGTGAGGCGTCGCTGGAGAGCGCCATTTTCCAATTGATAAAGCCGGAAAGCGTGCGCTCAATTACGCGCGTCAATGTGAAGACAATTACCGTAAACAGCAGGTACGAGAAAATTCTTACGAGTCCCGCGGGCAGATATGAATTTGTGTTTACAATCCAGTACAAGCCGATTATCAGGCACATTGAAACCGGCAGCCCTTGAAACGCGTTGAAGAAAATATTTTTTATGCGCGATTCGTCGTCGTAAATTCGTTCTTTGAGCCGCGTTTGTAATTTGTTGTTTATGGTGACGCCGACTATCAGCGAGACGATTAAAATGCACGCCGGCATTACCAACTTATCCGCCAGCGCAAACCAATCGATATTTTGAAGGTATTCCAAAAAAAATTACTCCTTTCAGGGAATTAAAAATTTTAGCGGGCGTATTCTACCACAAAGATTTTTCCCTTGCAACGTTGAAAAAATTTCGTGCGTCGGCTATCATTGCGCAGGGTGATTTTATGATTTTGATTGAGGGGCAAAGGCTCAGACTTCGTCGCGCAGAAATTGCCGATTTGGATTATATTTTTAATTTGCAGTACAAGCCGGAAAATATTAAATTCATCGTGCCATTCGATAAAAATTTTCACGCGGAAATTATCAATTCGGACAACGCGGAAAATCTTGACGTCATCATTGAAGAAATTGCAACGGGGGCGGCTGTCGGATATTTTATGATTTGCGGGCTTAACGATACTGCAAAGAGTGTTGAATGGCGGCACGTTATCATTGACAAAAAAGGCGTCGGCTACGGGCGCGAAAGTTTAAATTTGCTTATGCAATGGAGTTTCGAAATTAAAAATTTTCATCGCGGTTGGCTCGATTGTAAAGTTTATAATGACGTGGCGCTGCACCTGTACGAAACTTCCGGCTTAAAACGTGAAGGCGTCATTCGCGAATGTATTATTACCAATGGAGTTTTTGAAGATTTGATTGTCCTCAGTATCCTTGAACAAGAATATTTTGCAATTAAATAAATTTTTTAACGCATTTCTTTCTTTTGAAAAAGAAAGAAACGCTAAAGCAAAGAAAGAAAACTTGCCCGCATTAGTCACATCACGTGACTAGCGCGGGCGGGGGCGCGCGTCCGTGCGCGCCTCTGTATTTGCAAAAAAAAAATTTCCGTCCCAAAATCTAGGACGGATTAAGTTTGTGTGTTTTCTATGGGAAAAAAATTGTCAGATAGCTTTAGCTAAGGATTCACCGAGTTTTTCACAATCGGCAATAGCATCGGCGTCCGGCGCGTTTTCGGCAATAACTGTGCCTACAACTTTTGCACCGGCATCTTTGGCACGTTCAAACCAATTCTCCATCCAAACGCCGCCGCCCCAACCATAAGAACCGAACAAGACAACCTGTACGCCCTTAATTTTCGCTTCGGCGTCTGTGAAAAACGGCTCAAATGAATCTTCTTCCAAAACTTCGTCGCCCATTGCCGGACAACCAAACGCAAAACCGGTATATTTCGACATATCGTCAGCGTTAAAATCGTCAACCTGGAACAGCTCAACCTCAACGCCCGCCGCCTTCACGCCTTTCACAACGGCGTTTGCCATGGCTTCTGTGTTTCCAGTGCCGCTCCAATAAACGACCGCTATTTTGCTCATCAAAAATCCCTCCTCAAAATCTGCGCTCATATTAGCACAGCGGCTTTTCGCCGTCAAGTTGTATTATTTTATCTGAAAAATATTGACACCGCGAAAAATTTTTAGTAGAATAGCCCGAATTTCAAAATAAAATAAAGTTTAGTTACAGTAGCCGCGTTCAAAGCGGTTTTTTTTGACGGGAAAATTTTTCCCAAAAATTGAAGGGGGCGATGTTACAGCCGAAGTTAATTTGTGTTGCTCAGGGAGGATACGAGCATGAAAACTGACAAAATGATTCTGGCTGAAAACTGCATTTACTCAACTGATTCTGAAGAGACGCAGCTCAACAACAACGTAATTGTTGTGGGGGCGAGCGGCAGCGGCAAAACCCTTTCGGTGGCTGAGCCGTGCCTTATGGAAACTTATAATTCCAACTTGATCGTCACGGTGTCCAAAGTTAAATTGATTGAAAAGTACAAAACGGTTTTCAAAGCGCGCGGTTACAAAGTTATGGTTATGGATTTTGTACTTCCGACCAGCGGTAATGTCGTTTATGATCCAATGGCTTACGTGAGTACCGATGAAGATATAGTTTTTATCGCCAAATCGATTGTCCTTGCTAATCCCAGAAAACAAAATACCACCGCAGACCCTTATTGGGACGATACGGCAATTTCGCTGCTCTGCGCAGAAATGGCTTATGTTCGTTCCCAAAATGAAAAGGCGACCTTCCGCAACGTTTTGGATTTGCATTACAAACTGGAGATTTATCATGACAGCGAAGGGCGCGTTTTGACAACTTTAGATGATGAATTTAACGCACTCAGTAAGTATAGTTTCGCGTCAAAATGTTGGCGCAGTTTCAGATCGGTTGCCGAAAATACAATGCGCTGTATCTTCGGCTGCTTGAATACGTTGCTGGATACGATTTTCACGTCGAAATGGGATCGCATAATGCGCGTCAGAAAGAGCGTCGACTTTGTAAAATTTTCCAACGAAAAAAGCGTGTTGTTCATTCTGACTTCGCCGGTAAATCCTTCAATGTATTTTCTTGCAAATATGTTTTATGCTCAAGCCTTTAGGCAGCTTTTTGAAATTGCCGAAAGAAATTTAGGTGGCGCTTTGACAATTCCGGTTCGCTTCCTTGCCGACGATTTTGCGGTTGGCGCGAAGATTTTAGATTTTCCGGAATATATATCGATTTTCCGCGAGAAAAAAATTTCCGTGATGTTGCTGATTCAGTCCGATTCGCAGCTTGAATCTATGTACGGGCACTATGACGCCGTGACGATTCGTAACAACTGCGATTCGTACGTCTACTTGGGCGGCAACGATATGGATACTTGCGCTGATATCAGCCGCCGCGCGAATTTGTCGCTGCAGGACGTCATGTACATGCCGCGCGGCAGGGCAATTGTTTTCCGCAGCGGTGCTAAGCCGGTAATTACAAAACGTTACAGCACTCTTGAAAATGAACTTTATCAATTAATCACCGATAAATAAATCGTAGGAAAATTTTCCTGTAAAAAAATTTGACTCCCGTTGTGATTCAGCGGGAGTTTTTTTGTGCAGTGAAAAATTTTCGATTTATTTTAATTGGCGAATGAAATAATCAGCAACCAATCCGGCGGGAACGGAAACATCTTGAGTAAAGCTGTGGTCAAAGCCTTCCAAAAGTTCGAGTTCAGCGCCGCCGTGATAAATTTCTTGATAGCGCAAAGCGTAAGTGTAAGGAACAACCGTATCAATCAGCCCGTGAACTATGAAAACCGGTCCGTCGTAATTTTCCGCGGTTTCATAAATCGGCAAATTCTGCGCCGTCAAAACGTAATTTCTGCCGAGTTTCAGCCCGTCAAAAATCTCTGTGTATTCCGGTATATTAATTGAATCGTACTGTTTGCCGAACAACAAACCGCGAATAGCATCGTCGCGCAGGACAGCCGCCGGCGCCATTAACGCGATACTTTTAATTTCCGCGCTGCCCAATTGACCGGCAACCATACTTGTTACAACGCCGCCTTGCGAATGTCCGGCAACTGATACGCTCGTCACGCCGCGCATATCCCGCGCATATTCAATTACGTGCTTGACGTCTTCAATTTCATTTGGCACAGTCATATCTTGAAATCTGCCTTCGCTTTCGCCGTGTCCATTAAAATCAAAGCGAATCGACGCAATACCCGCCGCCTCAAGATAGTCAGCAAGTTTCACCAACATCGGCTGATTTTTATTCGCCGTGAAACCGTGACAAATTACAACCAGCGGATAACTGTTTTGCCCGTCCGGCGTTTGAATTACCGCGGAAAGTCTGCCGTGGTCGCCGTCAATCCAAACGTTTCGGCTCTGCGCGAAAGTCACTGACGGCAACAGCCACAGCGCCGCCAAAATCAGCCCGAATAAAAATTTTAACACACTTACCACTCCCTTAAAATTATTTTTCAAACCTTACGCGAATGTTACCATTTCCAACCGCCTCAATCAAGCCGTCCGTATTCATAATTTTTCCGAGCGGCGTGTAATTGTAAAACGTTTGAAAATCCTGGTAAAAAATCACGACGGTATTTGACGCCCAAAGCATAATATCGCCGGTGCGAATCAGCATTACGCTGGTATCGCGCGTTGGTAAATTTTTTTCGAAAGTGTAATATTTTTCATTGCCGTTGAATTCGCGCATTTCAATATCCAGCGGAAATTTTTCAATCAGCGCCTGCGAAGAGGGCGTGTCAGCCAAAATCGCGTCGAAAGTTTTTTCGCCGATTATAATTTTAATCGGAATGGAAGTCGGCGGTTTAGTTCCGGAATTTGCCACAGCGCCACAACCCGTCAAAGTTATTCCCGTCAAAATCAGCGCCGCCAACAAAAATTTTTTCACGTCAAATTTCTCCGTCCAATAAATTCGTTTGCATTTTCAGCGGCGAAGTGGTATCGATTTTCTTAATAAATTTCGCAGGCACGCCGCCAACCACCGTGTAAGGCTCAACATTTTTTGTAACGACAGCGCCCGCCGCCACAACAGCCCATTCACCAATCGTCACGCCCTGCAAAATCGTCGCGTTCGAGCCAATCCAAACATTGTCACAAATTTTAATCGGCTTGTAATAGAGCTTGCGATTCATACGCGGATCTAAATCGTGCGTCGCCGTCGCCAAAACTACATTGTGCCCGATAAAAACGCCGTCGCCAATCGTAATGCCGCCCTGGTCTTGAAATTTGCAGCCCGCGTTGATAAAAACATTTTTGCCGAAAGTAATATTTTTGCCAAAATCGGCGTTGAACGGCGGGAAAAGCCTAAATGTTGAATCAACTTGCTTATGCGTGAGCCGCGACATTATTTCAACAATTTCTTCGGGCGTGTGGTAAGCGGTGTTAAGCTCCATTTCAATTCTGCGCGATTCCTGGCAAAGTTCGCGGAAAAAATTCAAGCGCTCCGGATTTTTCGCGGCGGAGTGATTTTCGTCGGCGAAAGTTGCCAAAAGTTCCTCAAGCGTCATATTCAAACCCCCAAAGTTTTTCTAAATTTTAATCGGAAAAGCGGCGCGTGTAAAGTGCAAAAATTTTTTCAAAATGGCAGGGATTTTCTTTCGTTTCATAGAATTTTTAACAGCAAATTTTTCAGCGACATTTGCGTGAATGTCGACTTTACGGAAGGGGATGTTATTGTGAACGTAAAACTCGCTAATCCGTTTATTGAGGCGTTCATGACGGTTATGCCGCTTTTAGGTTGCCCAAATCCCAAGAGAATCAAAGTTTATCTGCAGGACGACAACGTCACCAGCACGGGCGTTTCGGTGCGCGTCAGTTTCACAAAGGCTTTAATGGGCAGCGTGGTTTACAATATGCACGAAGACACAGCGAAATTTATTGCCTCGACGATGATGATGGGTATGCCTGTTGCCGAATTGGACGAACTTGCGCGAAGTGCGATTTCCGAGCTGTCGAATATGCTCACGGCGAACGCTACGACGAATCTTACTGCGCTGGGCTATTTGGCAGATATCACACCGCCGCAGTTGGTTATCGGTACGGGTACGCCGCTGCCAATGGGTTTGCCGCAAGCTTTGGGCGTTGCAATGGACGTTGGCGGGCATGTCGTTGACATTATCATTGCGATTAAAAAAGCTAAATAAAAAAACGCGGCGAATTTTGCCACGTTGAAAATTTTTAGATACCGCCGAAAATCCTTCCGGCAAAACTCGGAGGCAGACCGCCATTCAAATTGCCGCTCAAATCGTAAGCAGAGCTTATTGCTTTGTTCGCTTCTTGACCGGCGTCAATTTCGTTTGAAAGTCTAACATGAGCAGTTGCCGCGCTAATTTCGGCGGCTTCTTTTTGACTGTCAGCGGATTTTTCCGGCGGGCGCTTAGGAAATTCATCTTCAAAAAAAGTCCCCGCGTACATATCGCCGAATGCATTTTCCCCAAAAAAATCTCTATCGTCGCTCATAAAATCACCCCCGCGAATATTAAAAACCCTTCCAAAGATTTTGTCAATGGAAGGGCGATTTTTATTTCGGAAATTTTTATTTTAAATGGCGCTGCTGGGAGTTACCGTTTCAACGCCGCTGTCGGTTTCAGTTACGCTGGTTTCAGTGAGCTCATAAACTTTGCCGATATTGGCGATGTCGACTTGATGAGTAGAGCCGTCGTCCGCCAAAACCATAACGCGGGTTGTTCCGTCAGCAACGGTTACGCCGGTAATAATTCCGCTGAAATCCTGCGTTGTGGTAATGGGGTTGCCTTCGTCGTCCGCCGCCTCGACAGCTTCAGTCCAATCAACGCCCTTGCCAATCATGCCGCTAAGTTGCCCGACCAAAACCGAAGTATCGATATTTCCAACGAGCGTGTTAATTTCTTTGAGCGCGTCAGTCATATTGGTAATTTGTTCGAGCGAAGAGAATTGCGCCATTTCAGCAATAAATTCGTTGTTATCCTGCGGGTCGAGCGGATCTTGATATTGAAGTTGCGTAACCAACAATTTGATAAAAGCGTCTTTGTCAAGTTCCTGTTCCTTCGTGGTTTTCGTCTGAGTATTGGCGTAGGATTCGGCATTGTAAGTTACGCCGTTGACGGTGATTGTGTTAAGTGCATTTGACATATAAATAACCTCCAATTAAACTTTATAATCTACGCCGTCCGTGGAAGCATTTTCACCAACAGGGGTAACCGCGTCAACTTCCTCTTGAATCGCGTTAAAATCAATGCGTCTGCCGTTTTGCTGAGACTGCTGTTGATTTTGTTGCCAAGCCTGTTGTCCTTGCCCGTTCGTCAAGCCGCCCTCGCTCAAGCCCGCGTAAACTTGAACATTTTCAACCTTCAAGCCCTGGTCGTTGAGTTCCTGTTTGAGCTGAACGATAGAATTTTCGATAGCCGCCCGAACTTGCGCATTATCGCTGTAAAAATTAGCGGTGAGCGCGCCATTTTGAGCAACCGAAACGCGAATTGTCAGCTGCCCCAAATGCTCCGGCTTAAGATTAATGATCATTTCGGTATTTTCGGCGCTGCGGATTAAGCGGGCGTTTTCGATGATTTGATTTGGGATATTGAAAGGCTCACGTGGCGCTTGAGCGGCGGCAGTTTGAGTTTGCGCCTGCGCGACGGGCTGAGCGGTAGGCGTGCTATTGGATACTGATGATAAATTCTGCGCGAAAGAGCCTTCGCCCGCGTCAACTTGCTGTGAAATTTCGGCGGTTGGTATTTGCGTCAAAGTTTGCTGGAAATTTTCCGCGGTGAATTGTTGTTGCGGCTGATTTTGAGAAAATTGCTGTTGCGGCTGCGGATTTTCTTGAACCGGATTAATCGGCGCGGCGGTGGAATTATCTTGCGTTGGCGCGTCGAAATTCAGTAAATCCTGCGGTACGCTCTGATTGAAGATTCGCGCGTCGATTGGCGGCAGGACTGAATTTATCACCGGCTGAATTTGCTGCCCGAATTGTTGTTGCTGAACCGGCGGCAATTCAATTTGAGATTGTTGCTGTGAAGTTTGATTTAGCGCTAATGGCGACTGCGCGACCTGGAATTGCGGCTGAGGCGTTTGTTCCGACGTCAAAGCCTGGAATTGCACC
Organism: uncultured Selenomonadaceae bacterium; assembly: GCA_905235685.1. Lineage (GTDB taxonomy): Bacteria > Bacillota > Negativicutes > Selenomonadales > Selenomonadaceae > Quinella. Next base: position 5,335 of record CAJOMO010000002.1, on the reverse strand, counting down.
GATTGATTTTGTACTTGAATTGGCGCGGATTGTTCGGGCTGTGCCGTTGCGGTTTGTTGTACTTGTTGCGTAAAAATTTGCGTGGGCTGTTCGAGTTCGATTGGCGCTGATAAATTTTGCTGAATTACCGGATGAGATTGTTGATTGGAAAATTGCGCGGGCTGTGCAAGCGTGGTTGCCGCGGCGAAATTTTGTGGCTGTGCGGTGTTTTGTGAAGTTTGTTCGAGCGTCAAAGCCGGTTGCAAAGTTGGTTGTGAATTGGAAATTTGCGCGGGTTGTTCGAATTGGTTAAGAGATTGCAAAGTTTGCGGCTGCGTCGAAACTTGAAGAGGCTGTTCAAAATTCTGCGGAGTGGTTAAAATTTCCTGCGAATTTGTTTGAATCAGCGGCTGAGATTGCTGCTGTTGCATTTGCGGATTGAGTTCAAGGTTTTGGGCAGAATTTAATTGTGAGGGTTGAAAATTGTTGGGCGACAGATTAGGGGGCTGGGAATTTTGCGGCGCGATACTGTCTTGAACGTTGGCGGACTTCCAGGTTTTTCCGCTTAAAAGGTCAAGCATAGACTGCGCCTTATCGTCGGTGGACTGCGGCATAATCGCCATCAAATTGACAGCGCCGGTACTTTCGGTATTTTTCGCCTGCAAAAGGCTCTCCGGATTTGACACGAAGAAAAATTGCGGCATGGATTCAACCGGCGGAATTTCTGCCAATTCTGCGGTTTCGGGAATTTTTTCTGCGGTTTCAGTTTCGACAGTAAGCGGCGCGTCGATTTTTTCAGTCACGGGAATATCAGCCGAAATATCGACTTCCACGGGAATTTGAGCCGCCGGAATTTTCGCGTCAGCTTTAACCGGAACGAAGACTTCAGCCGGAATTTCGACTTCCTCAACGAGAGAAATATTTTGAGGAATTTCAGCGTCGATTTGAACCGACACAGTTTCAGCGGGAATTTGAGCCGCGGGTAATTTTTCTGCGGGCTGTTGCGGATTTTGCAAATTTTCAGTGGGAACTTGTTCCGCGGGTAAATTTTCCGTCGGCGAATTTTCTGCCGATACATTTTCCGCGGGGGCCTGTTCGGGTTTAGAATTTATTTTTTGGGGCGCGTCCTGCGCTTGAGTTTCCTGTCCTTGAGGCGGCGTCTTTGCGGTGACGTCCGTTGAATCGGGTTTTACAGTTTCTTTGACGGTGGCTGTTTCGTTATCGGGCAATTCTTTTGCGCGTTGCAGCGGCTGACTTTGCCGATTTATTTGGTTATTGGCTTTTGTAAGCGCTGAATTGAAGTCGCTCGTGCTTGAATGCCGTGACGAATAGCTGTGTTGCGAGCCCCTGTAAGATCTTGCCTGTGCGTTCCCCGATTTTGACGATTGAGTTATATCTATCGAGATTATGTTTGTGTTCGCGTTTGCCATAACTTGCCTCTCCTTTCTAAAAGAGTATCGATATTTTTAACGAGGCGGTTAAATTTTTTGGCGTGCGCGGCGCGGCGATTTTTTTGTGTACTAATTTTTTGTAACCTGCTATAATGTTTAAAATTTTTGTGAAGGAGTGATAAATTTGTTCGGCTTTTTGAAAAGGTTTTTTGGCGACAACAACGACAAAGAAATCAAGCGTATGCAGAAAACTGTTGACAAGATTAACGCGCTTGAATCGTCTTTGCAAAGTTATACAGACGACAAACTCACCGGCTCGACTGAAAAATTTCGTGAGCGGCTTCGTAACGGCGAAACTTTGAATGACATTTTGCCCGAAGCTTTTGCCGTGACGCGTGAAGCCTCGCGCAGAGTTTTGGGAATGCGCCACTTTGACGTTCAGCTAATCGGCGGAATTTGTTTGCACGAAGGGAAAATTGCCGAAATGAAAACCGGCGAAGGCAAAACTTTGGTTGCGACTTTGCCGGTGTATCTTAACGCGCTGGAAGGTAAGGGCGTGCATATGGTCACGGTTAACGATTATCTTGCAAAGCGCGACAGCGAATGGATGGGGCGGCTGTACAGTTTTTTGGGATTGACGGTCGGCTTGATTGTTCACGATATGGATTTTCCCGAAAGAAAATATTCTTATGGCTGTGACGTGACTTTTGGCACGAACAACGAATTTGGCTTTGATTATCTGCGCGACAATATGGTTATTCACCAGGAGCAAATGGTTCAGCGCGATTTGCATTACGCGATTGTTGACGAAGTTGATTCGATTTTGATTGACGAGGCGCGGACGCCGCTTATAATTTCCGGACCTGGCGCGAAATCTACCGAAATGTACGCCGTAATGGCGCGGGCGGTTGCAAATCTGCGCGAAGGCGAAGATTACACTGTTGACGAAAAACAGAAAACGGTTTCGCCGAAAGATGAAGTTATTCCGAAAATCGAGCAGCGCCTCGGAATAAATAATTTGTACGCGCCGGAAAATATTGAGCTGTCGCATTGTTTCACGGCGGCACTGCGCGCAAAAGCTTTGATGAAACGCGACCGCGATTATGTTGTGCGCGACGACGAAATTATCATTGTCGACGAATTTACAGGGCGATTAATGACGGGGCGGCGATATTCTGACGGTTTGCATCAAGCTATCGAAGCTAAGGAAGGCGTGAAAATTCGCCGCGAAAGTCAGACGCTTGCCACGATAACTTTTCAAAATTATTTTCGTATGTACAACAAACTCGCCGGTATGACGGGCACGGCTAAAACTGAGGAAGACGAATTTTTAAAGATTTATAAATTGCCGGTTATCGTCGTTCCCACGAATAAGCCCATTCAGCGCGTCGACCACCCCGACGTCATTTACAAAAATAAACGCGCCAAATATCGCGCAGTCGGTGCGGCTGTCGAAGAAATTCACGCCAAAGGGCAGCCGGTTTTAATCGGCACAACTTCAATCACGCAGTCCGAAGAATTGAGCATGATTTTGAAAAAGCGCGGCATTCCGCACAGCGTTTTAAATGCTAAGTTTCACGAAAAGGAAGCTGAAATTGTTGCTGACGCGGGGCAAAAAAACGCCGTGACAATCGCAACGAATATGGCGGGGCGCGGCACGGATATTAAACTCGGTGAGGGCGTTCCGGAATTGGGCGGCTTGTTCATAATCGGCACTGAGCGCCACGAATCGCGCAGAATTGATAATCAGCTGCGCGGGCGTTCCGGTCGTCAAGGCGACCCTGGCGCGTCCAGATTTTATCTTTCGCTGGAAGATGATTTAATGCGGCTTTTCGCCTCCGATAACGTTGCAAAAATTATGGACAAGCTCGGTATGGAAGAGGACGAGCCGATTGAACATTCGCTGATAACAAAATCGATTGAGCACGCGCAGAAAAAAGTTGAGGCGCGGAATTTCGATATTCGCAAACACGTTTTGGAATATGACGATGTTATGAATCAGCAGCGCGAAATTATTTACGGCGAACGCAAAAAAATTCTCAACGGCGACAATCTGCGCGAAAATATTGTCGGCATGGTCAATCACATTATCAAGGAAGAAATGAATCAATACGCCAACGAAAAACTTTACCCCGAAGAATGGCAGCTTGACGAACTGATTAAAGACGCCGAAAAAATTTACGCCGCGCCCGGGCAATTGCAACTTTCCGAATTGGAAAATATGAGCCGCGACGAACTCAAAGAATTTCTTGAAAAACTTGCCGCCGATAATTACCGCAAGCGTGAAGAAATGTTCGGCGAACAAAATATGCGCGAATTGGAGCGCGTTATAATGTTGCGCGTCGTTGACAACAAATGGATGGAGCACCTCGACCATATGGATATGCTCCGCGAAGGTATCAGCCTGCGTGCGTACGGGCAGAGAAACCCGCTTGCCGAATACAAAATCGAAGCGTTGACTATGTTTCAGGAAATGGAGGCGGCGATTCAAGATCAAATTGCGTCGCTGATTTATCACGTGGCGATTGTCGCGCAGGAAGAACAGCAGGTTCAAGACCGGTTACGGACTGCGCAGGCTTCCCACGGCGACGAAGTCAGCCCCGCCGAATCCAAAAAAACTTTAAAAAATGCTGACGGCAAAAAAGTCGGGCGCAATGACCCTTGTCCGTGCGGCAGCGGCAAAAAATATAAAAATTGCTGCGGGCGCGGCAAATAATTTTAGGATGTGATTAAATGCTTGAAGATAAAAAATTGGAGCTGGTGGCTCTGCGCGAAAAGTTGAGCGAAATGGGGGATTCACTTTGACATTGCCAACAAGGAAGAAAAAATTGCCGAGTTGGAATACAAAATGGGCGAGCCGACTTTTTGGGATAACCCCGACGCCGCCCAACAAATTACCCAGGAACTTAACGGTATAAAATCCGGCGTTGACGCTTATAAAAATCTGCTGACGAAATACGACGACGCGCAAACTTTGCTTGAGTTGGCGCTCGAAGAAGACGATACTTCGCTGGAAAATGATATTGCTGCCGAAATTTCAAATATCAAAGCCGGTCTTGAAGATTTGCGCCTTGAAATTTTGCTCAGCGAGCCGTACGACGCCAATAACGCGATTTTGACATTGCACGCGGGCGCGGGCGGCACTGAGGCGCAGGATTGGACGCAGATGCTTTTAAGAATGTATGTGCGTTGGGCTGAGCGGCACGGTTTCACTGTAGAAACGGCGGATATTTTGCCTGGCGACGAAGCCGGCGTTAAATCCGTCACGCTTTTTATCAAAGGGCACAACGCTTACGGTTTTTTAAAATCTGAAAAAGGTATTCACCGGCTGGTAAGAATTTCGCCTTTCGATTCAAATGCACGGCGGCATACTTCGTTTTCTGCGTGCGATATTATGCCGGAAATTGACGACGCCGTTGAAGTCGACATCAATATGGCTGACGTTCGCGTCGACACGTACAGGGCGAGCGGCGCGGGCGGGCAGCACATTAATAAAACTTCGTCTGCCGTTCGTATGACGCACATTCCCACCGGTATTGTCGTTCAATGTCAAAATGAGCGTTCCCAACTTCAAAACCGCGAGCAATGTTTGAAAATGCTGCGCGCCAAACTTTTTGAGCTGGAGCTTGAGAAAAAGGAAATGGAGCTTGCGAAATTGGAAGGCGACCGCATGAAAATCGAATGGGGCAGTCAAATTCGCTCTTATGTTTTTCAGCCGTACACGATGGTTAAAGATTTGCGCACGGGCGAAGAAACCGGCAATGTTCAAGCGGTTATGGACGGCGAAATTGATAATTTTATCCGCGCGTATCTGGCTATGAAGGCGAATGTTGCCGTTTGAAAAGCATTTTTTTAAAAAGAAATTTTTAAGGTTAAAGATTTGCGCACGGGCGAAGAAACCGGCAATGTTCAAGCGGTTATGGATGGCGAGATTGATAATTTTATCCGCGAAAAAACATTTTTTT
>CAJOMO010000001.1:63688-74484 GCA_905235685.1 uncultured Selenomonadaceae bacterium | reverse complement strand
TTGTCACGTGATGTGACAATCCGCGCCGCCCTTTTCTTTGCTAGGCGTTTCTTTTCGTGAAAAGAAATGCCGATTAGATTATTAGAAGAACCATTCCATACGACCGAAGACTTTACGGTACTTGTCGCCGCCGGTGATATATTTGCCGTCAGAATATCTTGCGAGGATACCGATATTTTTAAACGGAGCATAAGCCGCGCCGACGTGCCAACCTTTTGTACCGGTCTGTACATCATCGCTTTGATCTGTGCCGAGACCGGCATTCATACCAAATTTGCTGTAGCCGCCCCAAACTGCCCAATCGCCCTGGTTAGCGTAATCGCCATATTTACCAATTCTAATCAAAGCGTCAAATGCTTCATTTTCGCTTGTGTCAGCCTTGGTATTTTGACCATAAGCACCGTGAATATCAATCATATCACTAATTCTGTAGCCGATGTGCGCCGCCCAAGCATTAGCTTTGTCCGTGCCGGTGCCATTTTTGTAAACGACATAATCACCCGCGCCGTTGAATGTGCCGGAATAGAAATCTTTATCTTTAGCGTAGTAGTAAGAACCGCCAGCGTACAAGCCGGTATCGCCAGGTCTATATTGAACATTGACGCCCAAAACATCTGTCGGATGACTGGAAGCGTCTGCGCCTTCGTAATGAGCTTCGTCACTGCCTGCACCAATACGTCCTACTGTTCCAATTACTTTCCACTTGCTGCCGAAGGAGAGTTCAACACCGGAAGCAACGGTATCAAATATAATGCCGTCTTCAACTGCCGGGCAGAAGCCGAAACGACCGAGCTTAATGGCAAATTTATCATAATTGCCTTCAGCAAAAACTCTCTTGAGTTTCGTGCTAGGATTGTCGCCGGTAGAATCGTTGCGAATATCAAAGCTGGCGTCGAAACGCGCATTAGCCGTCCAGTGATTTGCTACATCCGCTCTCGGTTCAAGACGGAATACGCCGCCGTTGCCAATGTTTGAAGTCTTAGCGCCGGTAACGCCGTCTTTGTTGCGCAAATGTCCATAAGTGTACTCGATTTTGCCCATCCAAACAACCATATCGGAATGTCTTTCGAGTTCGTCAACGCGGACGCCGAGGCTGATAAGTTCATCTCTAAATTCATTGGAAAGCAGATTCAATCTGAGAACATCTACTTGACGTTGAACGTAATACTGCTGATCTTCATCAACGGATTTCAAAAGAGCCTGTTCAAATTCGCCGAGTTCGCCATAAATATCTGCACAACGTTCTCTGAAATTTGCGCTCTTGTCCGGCATGAAATTTCTGCCTTGCGTGTTAATGTAGTCGTTGAGAATATCTCTCTCGCGTTGGGTAAGTCTGCCGTTGTTAAGTGCCTCTTCGCTGAGCGTAATCAAGCTGACATCTCTAACGGTTTCTTGATCGATAATGTCAATGGGCGGAGCAGGCGGATTAGGAGTGGTAGGTCTATAATTGCTGAGGCGCTCGTCGATTCTTTCGTCAATGCGCTCGTCGATATCGCCCAAATCGATTTCAACACCGCTGCCGTCATGCAAATCTGCAACGTGCTCGTCGATACCTTCTTCGACCATCTCTTCCATAATTTGCTGCATTCTTGCCATAGCCTTAGCAACCATCTGCGCCATTTCATAACGCGTAATGTTGCGCTGACCGCGGAAAGTGCCATCGCCGTAACCTTCGATAATGCCGTCTTCAGCCAATCTCGTTACAGCGTCGTATGCCCAGTGACCGCTCGGAACATCAGTGAACGGATTCGCAGCGAAAGTCGTCGCGCTTACGCCAACAACCAACGCGCCTGTCAAGGCTGCTACTAAAGATCTTCTCATTTTGAACATCCTCCTTCAAATGAGCCACAATATAAATTCCTAAATGACTTTTCCGGCTCAGTTTGGCAATTTCCGCTTGGAGTGTCCATGTTTCCTCTAAACTACTCTTGCTTTAACTTCACCTTCAAGTCGCGCCGATTGTAGTATAAAAATTTTTCGCTGTCAAGTATTTTTTTGATAAAAAATTGCCACATTTTTTCATTTCAGTTTCAGGATAATGCTTTAAAATAGCGTTGTCATTAAAGATATTTGTTTAACTTACAGGGATTTTTCAGATTGTAGAGAATATTAAAAGGTTAAGCCTCATTTTCAAAATTTCCGCCCAAAATAAAAGACGCCGCTACTTTTCGCGAGGCGTCTAATTTTTTTAAGAAATGGCTTTGATTATCAAAAAAATCACCAAACCGATAAATGAGCCGACGATTGAGCCGTTGAGCCGTATCCCGATAAAGTCCGGCTCGGCTTTGCCGTAAACCAAATTGTTCAGCTGATCTACCGACATTCGATTCAAGGCTGATTTGGCGATATTGCCGATTAGCGGCTGTGCGTAAAGCGCCGCCCGCGCCGTCAATTCGTAGATAAATTTTTCAAGCGAAGTTTTTATTTCGCTGTCTTGTTTCAGCAACTCCACGAACTGATTATACAGGTCGAACAAAATTTTTACGAAAATCATACCGAGATTTTTAGTTTCGGCGTCCTGCGCGATTGTTTCAAAATCTTTGACGTTGATTGACAAAATCTGCTGTTCAAATTTGGAAAGAGCCGCTTCGATATTTTCTTCAATCGGCAAATTCGCGGATAAATCCACCTGCAGGCGTTCAACCAAATCTTTAAATTCCGCGGTGTCCGTCAGCTCCGAAATTTTCAAGCGGCATTCTTCAAAAGTTTTCCTCTGAAATGGCGAATCGCTCAAAAGTTCGTCCAGCAATTTCAAAAGTTGCGTTTGCATTATCGTCGCCGCTTCCTCGAAATTTACCAAATTCAACATCTGCGCGAATCCCATCATTAACAGCGAAAACGCGCCCGAAGATTGAGCCGTCTTTTCCGCGGCGAATTTTTCAAGCACTGCCTGCAATTTTGTTCGCGTTTCCGGTTTCGCTGCCGTTGCCTTGAGTTTTTGCACAAGCCCTTTGAAAAGTTCTTTGTCCTTGCCGCTGTCGCGTAGCCATCTGCCGCCGTCTTGAATTAATTCTTGCGCCGGTAAATTTTCAAATTCGCGTCGGATTTTGTTTGAGATTGTCTTTGAAAGAGCGTCTTTGTCGCCGGATTTGATATATTTTTTCAGCGCCGTCAGAAATTCGTTGAGCAAAAATTGTTGCGTCGCCGGTTTCTCCAAATATTCCACGAATACCGGTATCAGCCGCAAATTTCCGATTTTCTTGAACAAAGTTTTTCGCGAAAAAAATTCCTGCTGTATCATAAAAGTTGACGCGTTGATAAATTCTTCGCGCCGGTTCGGGAGTATCGCCGTGTGGAACGGGAAACCCAGCGGTTTTTTGAAAAGCGCCGTCACCGCGAACCAGTCCGCTATTCCGCCGACAAGCGCCGCCTCCGTCACGAATAAAAATCCTTCCGCCAATATCGAATCCGAATATAAATTTCTAAATCCTACCGCCGCCAAAAAACACAGCGCCGCGCACAGCAAAGTTGTATCCGCGCTGTTCCAACGTTCGAGCGGCTTTTTTTCTTCAGTGCCCGTTTCCAAAAATTTCACCCCTTCAGCCAATAATCACCGTGATAATGTATAATATTATTCCAACTGCCGCACCGCACACCGAGCCGTTAATGCGAATCATTTGCAAATCGTCGGCAACTTTCCCCTCAACAAATTTTGTCAAATCGTCGTCGCTGTACTCATTCAATTTATCGCGTATCAGATTCGGAATTTGCCCGTGCGATTCTTCAAGCAAATTTTCAATCATATTTTTAATCAGCTTGTCAAATTTATCTTGCAAATCCGTACTTCTGATAAATTCGTCGATAGTTTTGTCAATGAGTTCGTCAACCGTCGAGCGCCAAATCTGATCGTGCGCGGTGATTTTCCCAGGATTTTTTTTAACAATGTGGTCAATGAACGCCGGCGCAACTTCGCCCTTAACGTTGACTTCAAGCCAATTTTGAATATAATTCGCCATATTGATTTTGCTGCCGAGGAGATTTGCAAATTCCGATTTAAATTTTTCGTTGTCAATATCGGCGGCAATGGATTTCACGGCGCGCTCGAATACATTCAGCAAAGTTTGAACGGTGGACATTTTATCGGCGTCAAGGACGGAATTTTCTTGAAGGGCGTTAACGGTATCGGCGATTTTCGCTTCGACGTTTTCATTCAAGATTGACAGAATTTTTTCGTCGGTCAAATCCATCGAGGCAAGGGCAATGGCGCGACCGGAATTATCGCCCTCGTACGCCGTGCGCAATTCGACAATTTTTTTGAAAATGGATTCTTGCATATGTTTGGACTTCAAAACTTTGTGAGCAGTTTCAAAGAGCGCGATTAAAATTTTTCGGCTGTGCTTTTCTTCGGTAAAAACTTTCACCGCGGCGTCCAAAATTTTCTTCGTGTCAACGTTTTTGATTTCGTCTTCGAGGATTGGAGCAACGGCTTTGGAAATATTTTCGCTGTCTGCGCGAGAAAAAAGTTCGGTCAAAATTTCGTACACAACCTGCTTGGTTTTCTGTCTGCCTTGATAGCGCTCGAAAAATTCAATCAGCAACCGCGCGGTATTTTCGTCCTTGATTGTCTCCATAATGTTTTTGGTGTTCAATAAATCTTCACCGACAAATTCGATAATGGCGTCAGTTATGCGCTGACGATTTCGTTTCAAAAGTTCTGCGCGATAAGTTATAAATCCAAGCGGCTTGTGGAAAAGCGAAGTCACTGCAAACCAATCCGCCAGCCCGCCAATCGTCGCCGCCAAAAATCCGTGATTCAAAATCCCCAGTGCTGTTGTCGAAATAAAATTTGCAAGCGGCATAAAATTCGGCAAAGTTCCCAACGCAAAAATCGCGCAGGTCGCCAAAGTCGCATTCGCCTTAGTTTTATTGTCCAATTCGGCTAACCCCCTTCAAAAAATTTTTTTCCAATTATATCAGATTTTTTTCATTTTACTATACCGCGGCGGGAAATTAAATGCTATAATACCGGCAGAGGTGAAATTTTATAGAACGTAACAAATGAAACTTTAAAAATTTGGAGGCAAAATATGAGCAAAGCAATTTTTTTTGATATAGATGGAACGATACTTGACAGACCACACGGAATCGAAAAAATCACGCCGCGCGTCGAAAAGGCGATGAGAAATTTGCAGGCGGCGGGACACAAAATTTTCATTGCGACGGGCAGACCGGTTGCGTTTATTTATCCGGAGATTTTGAATTTCGGCTTCGACGGACTCGTGGCGAGCAACGGCGCGCTGGTTATCATTGACGGCAAAGTTATTTTTAAGAGCGAATTGGATATGTCCAGCGTCAAGAAAATTTGTGCGCGCGCTGAAATTGAACAGATTGAATACGTGCTTGAAAGTTATCCGGAAATGTACATGCCGCGCGGTTTCAAAAATATGGAAATGTTTTGCACGATAATCGGCATTGACTACTCAAATTTCGTACGAGATTTTGACTTCGATAAAATTTCAGTGGCGAAAGTCGAATGCGTTTCTGCGCGAATGGATTTGCAAAATCTTGACGCGGTTTATAAAGAAATGTTAAAGACGCCTGGAGTTACCGGCTGGTCAGATCCATTTCACTACAGGAGCATGGAAATTTATTCTGACAAAGTTTCGAAGGCGACGGGGATTTTGGAGGCGCTGAAATATTTTAAAATTGATGTGGCGGATTCCTGCGCGTTCGGCGACGGCTTCAATGACAAAGAAATGATTCAAACTGTCGGGACGGGTTTTGTAATGGGAACCGGCAGCGACGAATTGAAAAGTTTTGCAAAGTACGTTGTGCCGAGCGTGCGTGAAGATGGAGTAGCCGTTGGAATTGAGCGTTACATTTTGGGGGAGTGATTGCATGAGAAAATTTATTTTATCGGCGTTGCTTATGCTGGGGGTTGTAATGAGCGGCTGCGGCGGCGGTACCACAACTGCGACGGGCGGCAATAATTCAAACGCTGAAGTTAAGACTGAACCGGTTAACGGCGATTTGAAAATTACAATGCTGAACGTTGGGCAGGGCGACGCTTTTCTGATTCAGACGAAATCTCAAAATGTTTTAATCGATACCAGCGATATGGACGAACGCTCAAAACTTGTCAGCGAACTTGACAAGGCGGGCGTTACAACTTTTGACAAAATTATTCTGACTCATCCGCATGCCGATCACATTGGCGGCATTGAAAAAATTCTCAAGGACAGCAAGTACACTGTCAAAGAAGTTTACGACAACGGTATCGCGTCAACCGGCAAACTTTATCTGAATTACCTGCAGCAGATTAAAGACAGCAAGGGCAAAATTAAACACAAGACGCTGAAAACCGGCGACGTTTTGGATTTTGGCGACGGCGTGAATTTCAATGTGCTGTATCCTTCGAAAGATTTGGTTAAGGCTGTTAACGACGGCAAGCAGAAAACCGACCCGAATAACGAATCGATTGTTGGCAAATTGGTTTACAAAGATTTTGCAATGATGTTTACCGGCGACGCTGAAGTTTCCGAGGAAATTGCGATTTTGTCCGCTTACAAAGATGATTTGCAGATTTTCAAGAGCCGCGTTTTGAAATCCAATCACCACGGCAGCAAAACCGGCGCAGATCCTAATTCGGCGTCAAGTGTAGATTTTTTACGTTTGATTAATCCGGAATACGTTTTAATCTCGGCGGGCGAGCCAACCGATAAGCGCGGCGGCAATACTTACGGTCACCCGCACCTTGAGCCGCTCGAACTTTATCTGAACAACGGTATCAGCAGCAAAAATATTTTCTGGACGTGGAAAAATGGCACGGTCGTTGTCGAAACCGACGGCAAAAATGTTTCAGTGAAACCGGAAATTGAGGAGGATTGGGTTGCACAATGGATAGCGCAAAAGAAACAATCTGCAAAGAAATAAGCGTTTACCTTGACAGAATCGAGGAACTTGAAGACGGCTCGGCGTTGGCTGTTTTGCTTATCGACGAGGGCGAAGAGGAATATTCCGGCGAATTGACTTTGCCGACAAATCTTTTGCCCGAAGACGCCGGCGACGGCGATTATTTGACGATTAAAATTTTTCGCGCAGAGGAAGAGCCGCAGCTTGAGATTAAAGAAATTGACGAGAGCGCGGCTGAAGTTATTTTGATTTTCGAAGACAGCGAATTGATTTTGCCGCAGAATTTTTTGCCGGAAGATATTTCGATTGGCGAATTTGTGACGATTAAAATTTTCCGTGACGAAGATAAAACTAACGCGGCTCTCGACGAAGCGCGCCAGCTTTTGAATGAATTGGAGTGAAGATATTGGTTAGGAAATTTTTTAAGTGCTTGAGTTTGCTTATGATTTTAACCGTGGCGATATTTGGTTCGGCAGAAGCGGCGACGAAATCTCGCGCAGAAATTACGAACATTGACGCCTACGACATTAACGAAAATATTTTGCGGCTTGAAATTTCGCTTGACGGCGCTTTAACGAAAGACGATGTTTCAATGAGCATTGCGGGCAATTTGTTTTCAATTTCGTTGGAAAATACCACGCCTGGCAGAATCAGCCGCATTTCCGGCACGAAAATTAAGGATACCGAATTTGTCAAAAAAATTGTCGTCAAGGAAATGGAGCAGAATCACACGCGCATTCGCTTGACTTTGACTGGGCAGCTTAACGAAAAAAGCTACAAATTTTCAATTCAGCCTTCGAAAACCGACAAAAAATCTTCGCGCCTGGTTGTCGATGTTTTGAAAAATACCGCGGTTGCCTGGGAAGATGAAGACGAAAATTGGCTTGAAGATGTTCCGGAAATTGTACCGGAAATTACCATTGAAACCCCCGCCGAAAAAAAATCTAAGCCCATCAAAACAAAATACAAGGCTGACGATAAAGTTGTGGTTATCGACGCGGGGCACGGCGGCTCTGATACCGGCGCAGTTGGACCGCGCGGCACTACCGAAAAATCCGTTGCGTTGGCGGTTGCGCTGAAAACCGAAAAAATTTTGCAGGACGAAGGTTTTAAAGTTGTAATGACGCGCAGGACGGACATTGACGTTGCCGCGCCGAATGCGTCAAATACGGCTGAACTTCAAGCGCGTGTCGACAAAGCTCCGAAACAGGCTGACATTTTTATCAGTATCCATTGCAACGCTTTTTCAAATCCGAAGTCAAACGGTATGGAAACTTACTACTACGGCAGTTCGGCTAAGGCTCAGAAATTGGCTAAGCTTATGAATGAGGAACTTGCAAAGTACGGCGGGCTTTTTAATCGCGGAGTCAAGGCGGCTAATTTTTACGTTTTGAAACATACGAAATGCCCTGCGACTTTGATCGAAATTGGTTTTATCACGAATCCGGACGAAGAAAAACTTTTAGCCAGTGAAAAATATCAAAACAAACTTGCAGGGGCAATCGCGTCCGCAGTTAAAAGATACTTTATGAATTGAGGAGGTCGAGGGGGACTTGACTAGAAAAATTTTAATGTTGGCAGTGGTTGCGCTCACTTTGATAATTTGCGGTTGCGAACAGGAATTGCCGCAACCCGGGACTGTAGAGCCGAAAATCGAAAATCCTTCGCCGCAACCCGAAGCTAAATCCGATTTTCCGGAAATACCCGATTTAAACAAAACGCCGGTAAGTAAGCCGATGGATAATCCAACTTCAACGGTTGAGCCCGCGCCCGCGCCGCCGCCCGTTGTAACTCCTGATTACACTGAGCCCGTTGAAAAAACTATCGACGTTAAAGTTTATTTCCCTGACGACGCCGGAATAAATTTGGTTGCCGTTAATCGCAAAATCACTTACATTGACGACGCGGATAAATATTTGGCGGCGGTGAAACTTTTAATGACAAAGCCGGTTGAAACTGATTTGACAGGAATTTTCCCAAAGGGCGCGAAAATTAACAGCATCAAAGTTTCGAACGGCACGGCTTACGTTGATTTTGACGGCGGCATTACCAAAAATTTCGTTGGCGGTTCGACGGGCGAGGAAATGTTGATTAATTCTGTCGTGAATACGCTGACTGAATTTAAGGAAGTCAAACAAGTTCGTTTTCTGATTGACGGGCAAGAAATTGAAACTCTCGCGGGGCATATGGATTTGAGCACGCCGCTCACCAGGGTTAGCCAATGAGATTTGAAGGGAGTTTTCAGCTTGTTTGGGATGTCAACGAGCGTGGGAATAGATTTAGGCACTGTGAATGTTTTGGTTTACGTTAAGGGCAAAGGAATTGTCATACGTGAGCCGTCGGTAGTTGCGATTGACAGGAACAGCGAAGAGATATTGGCGATAGGCGAAGCAGCGCGCGAAATGATTGGGCGCACGCCTGGCAATATCATAGCGATTCGTCCGTTGCGTGAAGGCGTCATTGATGATTTTGATATAACCGAGGCGATGATTAGGTATTTTTTGAATAAAGTTGTGGGACAATCTTTTATATTTCGCCCGAAAGTAATGGTGTGCATACCAACGGACATTACGATAGTGGAGCGTCGCGCAGTGCAAGCGGCGGCTGAACAGGCGGGCGCGAAACTTGCTGAATTGATTGAAGAGCCGATAGCTGCAGCGTTGGGCGCGGGAATTGATATTTCTGAGCCGGTTGGTTCAATGGTTGTCGATATTGGCGGCGGCACTTGCGATGTTGCGGTAATTTCGTTGGGCGGTATCGTCAATGGCGAAAGTTTGCGCGTTGCCGGAAATAAATTTGACGCCGATATTGGAACTTACATTAAGAAAAAACACAATTTGATGATAGGCGAACGCACTGCCGAAAATATTAAAATGACGATAGGCGCGGCGTATTCCGGCGCAAGGAATTTGACAATGGAAATTCGCGGGCGAGATATGCTCAGCGGTATGCCGAAAAATATTACTGTGGAAACTGAAGAAGTTGTTTCGGCGATAAGTGGTTCTGTTAAACAAATTGTGGCGTGCATTAGGCGCGTTTTGGACGTGACGCCGCCCGAACTTTCGGCAGATATTTTTGATAGAGGAATTATTTTAACAGGCGGCGGCTCAATGCTCTATGGACTTGAGGAAGTTATTCGGCGCGAAACGCACATTCCAACCGTTTTGGCGGATGATCCATTGAGTTGCGTCGCTATCGGTACTGGTAAAGCTTTGGAATTTTATAATATCTGATTTGTTATCAACTTTCTTTTGGCGCAAAAGAAAGTTGCAAGCGGCGCGGATTGTCACATCACGTGATACTAAAGAGCATGCCTTGCTTACGCAAGCCACGCAAGCGCGCCGCGTGGGCCGCCATCCGTGGCGGCCTCTTTGTTTGTGGGAGGAATGACTTTTGATTGAATTATTGGCACCGGCAGGAAATTTCGACGCCCTAAAAGCTGCTGTCAACGCCGGAGCAAATGCCGTATATTTGGCGGGCGAAAGTTTCGGAGCGCGCGCCTATGCAGATAATTTTTCGCGCGAAAATCTCATTGACGCCGTTAAATTCGCTCACCTGCGCGAAGTTTCCATTCACGTGACGACCAACACCATTATCAGCGACGACGAAATTGATAAATTCGCCGATTACATAAAATTTTTGCGGCGGGCAAATGTTGACGCGTTGCTCGTTCAAGATTTGGGCGCGGCTTCAATTATTCGCAAAATTGCACCGGAAATTCCCATGCACGCCTCAACTCAAATGACGGTTCACAATTTGGCGGGCGTCCTGTCGTTGGCTGAAATGGGTTTTAGCCGCGTCGTCCTCAGCCGCGAAATGACTTTGCCGGAAATTGAATACATTGCAAAAAATTCGCCCGTCGAAATTGAAATTTTTGCTCACGGCGCGCTGTGCGTCTGCTTTTCGGGGCAATGTTTAATGAGCAGTATGATTGGCGGACGCAG
>CAJOMO010000001.1:0-63668 GCA_905235685.1 uncultured Selenomonadaceae bacterium | reverse complement strand
GCTCAGCCCTGCCGTTTGCCGTATGAACTCGTTGACGCCGCCGGTAACAAACTTTTGGAAAATGCCGGTGAATATCTGCTCAGCCCAAAAGATTTGAACACGCTGAATTTGTTGCCGCGTCTTGCCGAATCCGGCGTTGCGTCTTTGAAAATCGAAGGGCGCATGAAACGCGCTGAATACGTTGCAACTGTAGTTAGTGTTTATCGGCGGGCGCTGGATAATTTGAGCGCGGCTGACGATAACCGCAAACTCGCGCAGATTTTCAACCGCGACTTCACGACGGCGTATCTTGAGAAAAATCCTGGCAAAAATCTTATCAG
Organism: uncultured Selenomonadaceae bacterium; assembly: GCA_905235685.1. Lineage (GTDB taxonomy): Bacteria > Bacillota > Negativicutes > Selenomonadales > Selenomonadaceae > Quinella. The sequence continues at coordinate 63,348 of CAJOMO010000001.1, read as the reverse complement.
CACCAAACGCCCCAATAACCGCGGCGTGCTGATTGGGCGCGTGATTAGCGTTTCCAAAAATAAAATCGCTTTGAAGTTGTCGGAGAAAATTAATCGCGGCGATCAGATTGAAATTTGGGTAAAAGTTGGCGGGCGCGTTACGTTTACTGTTGAGAATTTTGAAATGGCGGGCGATATTTGCGCGGTTGAAGTTGCCGACGCGCGCGGCGTCAAGATTCACGACAGGGCTTTTAAAATTTTCGACGCGGAATTGACGGCGGAGGCGCGGAAATTTTTCAACGGCGATAATGACAAAAAATTTCTGGTTGACGCTGAAGTTACGGCGAAGATTGGCACGCCGCTGATTTTGAAAATGATTGACGGCGAAAATTCTGCAACGGCTCAAACTGATTTTATTGCCGAGCCTGCGAAAAATCGCCCGCTGACTTTTGATATGCTTTTTAAACAAATTGGGCGGCTGGGCAATTCGGTTTTTGAATTGAAAAATCTTGCCGCTGATATTGACGAAAATTTGATGATGCCGGTTAGCGAATTGAATGAAGTTCGGCGCAAAGTTGTTGACGCGCTCGAACTGCAACGTCTTAATCGTTTCAAAAAAAATCCTGCAACTTCGACGCCCGCGAAAATTTTTACGCCGTATCGCGCAGAAAAAACTGAAATTGTCGCGCAGGTTGACACTTTCGACAAAATAAAAATCGCCCTTGCCAATGGTGCAGACGCGGTGATTTTTGGCGGCGAAAATTTTGCCAATCGGATTGTGACGGCGAAAGAAATTGCACAGGCGGCGGATTTTGTTCATGGCGCGGGGAAAAATTTTTATTTGGCGACGCCGCGGATTGTTCGAGAGGCCGAAATTGCCGCGCTGGAAAAAATTTTGACTGCGGCGAATTTTGATGCGGTGTATGTTCACAGTCTCGGCATTTTTAATCTGGTTAAGAAATTGACGGACGCGCCGATTCGCACGGATTTTTCGCTGATTGTTTTTAACAGCCGCACGATAGATTTTTTGAAAAGCATTGGCGTTGAAGGCGTGACGCTCTCGCCGGAATTGACGCTCGCGCAGATTAAAACTCTGGTTAAAAAATCCAGTTTGCCGGTTGAATGCATTGTTCACGGGCGACTTGAGCTGATGATTTCTGCGTACTGCGCGATTGGGAGTTTTTTGGGGAATGTGGAAAATTGCACGCACGTTTGCCGGAAAAATAAATATTTTCTGCGCGACCGGAAAAATATTCTGTTCCCTGCGGTTACCGACCAATTTTGCCGAATGCACATTTTAAATTCCAAAACTTTATCGATGATTGAAAATCGCAAGGAATTTGAGGGCGTTTCGCGAATTAGAATTGACGGCAGATATTTGAACGCTGAGGAAATCGCGCAGATTGTACGAGCATATAAATTTGGCGGCGCAGAAATCGAAAATTTCACGCGCGGACATTACTTTCGCGGCGTCGAATAAATTTTAAATCGGAGTGATTTTTATGAGTACACTGACCGGCACAACCGGCAATGACAGCCTTGACAATACTCTAAGCAGCGTTTTTATCAGCTTGGGCAGCGGCAACGATACAGTTTTTAATTACGGCAGCAGCGTTTCAATCAGCGGCGGCACGGGCGCGGATGTTATTTATACCAGCGGCAACCAAAATACAATTAACGGCGAAGCGGGCGAAGATTTTATTTACATTTACGCGAGCGCCACGAATACCAAAGTAAACGGCGGCACTGACAGAGATGTTATTTACAGCAACGGTACAAATGCAACTGTCAACGGCGGTTCGGGCAACGATTTTATTTACATTTACCCGAACGGCAAAAATCAGTATATTTACGGCGATTCCGGCGATGAAATAATTTACAGCCGCGGCAGCAACAATACCATAGTTGGCGGTATGGGTAATGATTCAATTCATTTTGGTGAAGACAGCGGCAGCGGCAATGTTTTATTGGTTGGAATTGGCGCTGATTCTCTTGACGGATATTCGGCGGATTTGGGCACTATTCAAGCGGAAATTACCCGCTCAACCGTCAGCGGCGATAACGTAATTTTAACAACGAGCAACGGCTCAATCACAATTATTGACGGCGCAAATACTACGCTCAATCTAAACGTCGGGACGAGCCGAGCTGATTCTTTTAACAACAACCTTAACAACGCGCTGATTGACGTTGGCAATGGCAATGACTCCATTTCAAATACCGGCGAAAATGTTACGCTGAATGCCGGAGGCGGCAACGATACGATTATCAACTATGGCAACAATGTTTCAATTAGCGGCGGCGCTGGTAATGATGCGATTGTTACAGGCAGCGAAGTTGTCACCATTAAATTTGGCGAAGATTCTGGGGCGACTTACTATTATGCCGGCGTGAATGTTACGATTGACGCTGGCGCCGGCAATGATTCAATCGATTTGTTAGAAAATGTCAGCGGCAATTTATTAATGGTCGGCAATGGCAACGATACGATTTCCGGTTATTCGGCAAATGCCGGCACTATTCAAGCGTCAGTCACCAATGCAATGATTAGCGGCGATAACGTCATTCTTACCACCAGCAACGGCTCAGTTACAATCCTTGACGGCAAAGACGCCACGCTCAATATTAACGGCGTTGAAACCGTGATTGGCGAAAATCCAGCTGAAGATTTGCTTATCACCGGCACAGACGCTGACGATACTTTGTCAAATGAAAGTAACGATAACGTGACGATTAACGCACTTTCCGGTAATGATTATATTTCAAATACAAGCGGCGACGACGTTATCATAAATGCGGGTGCGGGCAACGACACCGTTATGAATACCGGCGGCGATAACGTTTCGATTGACGCGGGCGACGGCGCAGATTTTGTTTACAATTACGGCGGCTATTACACGACGATTGACGGTGGCGCAGGTAATGACTTTATCAGCCTTTCAAGCAATTCAAGAAATAATTTGATAATCGCGGGCAATGGCGCTGATACGATTTACGGCTACACTTCGAGAATTGGCACGATTCAAGCGGGCGTAACCGGCGCAAAAGTCAGCGGCAATAATGTTGTTCTTACCACAAGAAACGGCTCTGTTACGATTGCCGACGGCAAAGACGCCACGCTCAATATTAACGGCAACAACACCTTGATTAGCGCAGCTGATACCGTGGATTCCGGCGCTGTCACAATCACCAATGCAAATGATTCTTTCGTTACGGTGAACTCGACGATTTTTGAAATTGACGCCTCGAACCGTACGGCTGACGTGCAAATTTCCGGCAATTATAAACCGAATACGATATTGGGCGGTACTGGCGCTGATACAATTAACAGTGGCATTGGCAATGATTCAATTCTCGGTAACAGTGGCGACGATAAAATTTTTGGCGGCGCAGGCAATGATTCACTGTACGGCGGAGAAGGCGCTGATTATCTTGACGGCGGAATGGGCGTTGATAAAATTTACGGCGAGGCTGGCGCTGATACGATTTACGGCGGCAGCGGCAATGATTACCTTGAAGGCGGCGCTGATAATGATGAACTTTTCGGCGGTGCGGGCAAAGATACATTGTACGGCGGAGAAGGCGCGGATTATCTTGACGGCGGCGCGAACAACGATAAACTTTTTGGTGAAGCCGGTAATGATACGCTGAAAGGCGGCGCGGGCAATGATTATCTTGAAGGCGGAGCTGGTACTGATGAACTTTTCGGCGAGGCAGGCAATGATACTCTGACGGGCGGCGCTGGTAATGACACGTTGACGGGTGGCACTGGCAGAGATTTATTTGTTTACGAAGGCGGCAACGATATTATCACGGACTACACGGCGGGCGCTGACAAAATTAAAATTTCGAGCGGCTCAATTTCTGGTTATAGTTTCGACGGCGACGATATTATTTTTGAAATTGGCGCGGGTTCAATCACTGTCAGGGACGGCAACAGCAAGAAAATTAGCATTACCGACGTCGACAATAACACCACGACGCAAAAATATTCCGGTTTGGCGAGCAGTGCAGATTTGTTTGAAGGTGATAATTTTATTTTGGCTTCTGCGCAATTGTCGGATATTGCGGCGGAAAATTATTCTGTGACAGAATTTATTGATACTGAAATTTTCGCGCAGGAGGATTATCAGGTGTCAGTTACCAGTGGTCAGAACTAGTTAAATTAGATAAATCAACCGAAAATCAAGGATGAGCGCCCCCGCGGCGCGCTTGTCACGTGATGTGACAATCCGCGCCGCCCTTTTCTTTGCTAGGCGTTTCTTTTCGTGAAAAGAAATGCCGTTAAACATTTTATTCTTGTCAATTTGGAAATTTCGCGGTAGAATAAATCAAATTTCAAAGATTGAAGGGATAAAATTTATGGCACTGATTGACGAGATTTTGGCGACAAATGAAAATTTCTGCGCGAATCTTCCGGAAGAGTACAGAGCGTACGAACACGAAGATCACCACGACAGCAAAATTCCGATCAAAAAATTGGCGATTTTAACGTGCATGGATACGCGCACAACTTTATTTTTAGAGCCGGCAATGGGCATTAAGCGCGGCGACGCTAAAATCATTAAAACCGTTGGCAATTGCGTAACGGGACTTTTCGATACCGCGGTTAAAAGTTTGATGGTTGCGATTTATGAGTTGGGCGTCAAGGAAATTATGATTGTCGGACATTACGAATGCGGCATGCAAAAAACTACGTCCGAAAGTTTAACCAACGCAATGCTCAGCCGCGGCGTTTCTCCCTACGCGATTAAAATGGTTGAAAAAGAACTTACCGAATGGGCTGACAGTTTCAAAGACCCCGAGCAAAATGTTCGTGACGTTGTGAAGTTGCTGAAAAATGATCCTCTTATTCCGCGCGACGTCAAAGTCCACGGTTTGATGTTCCATCCGCGCTCCGGCAAATTAAATCTCGTTATCAAAGACGAATAAAATTTTTTCGCGAATTAAATATTCAGAGCCGCTCGCGCAGGGCGGCTTTTTGTTTGACAAAATTTTTATAAATCCATAGTTATGCATTGACAAAACAAAATTGCGGAGTGTAAAATTTTTTTGAAGAGGACGATTCTTTATGAACAAGATGAAGTTCAACATTCAGCGTTTTTCGGGAAATTTTTTACGGCATGAATTGAGATTATACGATTCAAAACGTTCACAATTATGATGTAATTTATGGCAATTCCGGAAATGACAGCATTTATAACAGATATGGTGGTAACGTGTTGATTGACGGCGACTCGGGTGACAATTACAATCCAGAAAATAAAATCTCAATCATTGACGACTCGTATTACACGACACTGAAAAGTGGTAATGATTTTGTGATTGGTGTTATTGGCAGCGGTGCAATAACTTTGGACGGAGCCGCCAATAAAAATGTAAACATTAGCGGCGGCAATTTCACAATTCCCAACACCGGAACTGAAATTACAAATTTTACAAATTCCACAGCAATTAGCGGTATTGACAAAAATGATACCATTGAAAGTAGAGCGTCAGCAGTAACAATCTATGGCGGCGCGGGCAATGATACAATTTATTTAATGTTAAATGATGCGGGTTCAAAATATTCAGGGTATGCGTCTTTTTATGGTAATGGAAATTCGGTTTATGGCGGTGACGGCGACGATTCCATTTCTATTGAATTTTGTGAATCTATAATCATTGACGGCGGAGCAGGTAACGACACAATTAAAATTTATGGTCTTGACAATTTATTGGTTCTTGGCGGCACAGGAAACGATTTTATAGATATAACTTGTAGAGGTATTCAACCGTAAAAAGCGGCAGCAGTTCAACCATACCTGCGGGCTTGCAGTTAAGAGCGCAGTTTTAACCGCGTCCACAAGTTTCACCGGCAACAAAATTGATTTAGCTGATTATGCGTCGACGGTTACGAAAGTTAATGCGTCGGCTCTTTCAAGCGGCGTTTCAATTATTGGCGGCTCTGCGAATATATACCAATATGGCTAGCAGTGCAGATTTATTTGAAGATGATAATTCTGTTATCGGCACTGCGCGACTTGAGGATATTGCCGAAATAACGGCGGATAATTATTCTGTGACTGAAATTAAAAACTATGACACCTTCGCGCAGGACGACAAGATTATACTACCTACAGCGACAAATAAAGCACTTACATAATCGAAAAAGCCGCCCAAGGACGGGCGGCTAATGTGGCGCGCTTGTCACGTGATGTGACAATCCGCGCCACGCTTTTCTTTGCTGGCGTTTCTTTTCTAGAAAAGAAATGCCAATTTTATTTTATCGGAGCAAATCGATTTTTTCAATTTCGTAGCCGTGCTTATTCAGCGCCTTAACGATTCTGTCAATGTGTTGCTGATTGTGCGTTTCAATCGTTACGCCGAGCAAAACTTTCTTGAAACTATTTGTAACCAGCGCCTGATTGTGATCCAATTTAACAACGTTGGCATTTTCTTCGGACAAAATTTTTGCGATATTCAAAAGTTCACCAGGTTTATCGGGCAACTGCACAGCGAAAGAAAAGATTCTGCCGCGCGCAATTAAAGCTTTATCGATCAAGCCCGACAGCGTCGAAATATCAATATTGCCGCCGCTAACAATCGCCACGACTTTTTTGCCCTTGAAATTCAGCTTATTCAGCGCCGCCAAACTCAATACGCCCGCGCCTTCGGCAATGAGCTTGTGCTTTTCGATCAGAAACAACAACGCGCTCATAATTTCCATTTCGTTAACCGTGATAATTTCGTCGAGATATTTTTTGCAGAATTCAAAAGTCAAAGTACCGGCGGTTTTTACGGCGCAACCGTCAGCAACCGTATCAGCGCTTTTAAGCGTCAAAATTTTTCCCGCGTCAAGCGCAGCCTTCATACACGCCGCATTTTCCGGCTCAACGCCAATAACTTTAACCGTCGGACTAACAAGTTTCGTAGCCAACGCAACGCCACTTGCAAAGCCGCCGCCGCCAATCGGAACTAAAATTGCGTCAACGTCTTTCAGCTCGTTAACAATTTCCAGCGCCGTTGTACCTTGCCCCAACAAAACTTCGCGATCGTTAAACGGGTGAACGTAAATGTAGCCGTGCTTTTTCTGAAGTTCAAGGCTGTGCAAATAGGCGTCGTCGAAACTGTCGCCGTGCAAAACAACTTCCGCGCCATAAGCTTTTGTAGCCTCAATTTTCAAAATCGGAGTAGTTGCCGGCATACAAATTACAGCCTTGACGCCCAATTTCTGAGCCGCAAACGCCACGCCCTGCGCGTGGTTTCCCGCGGATGCCGTTATTACGCCCTTAGCTTTTTCTTCGGCAGTGAGTTGGCTGATTTTGTTGTACGCGCCGCGAAGTTTGAACGCGCCCGTGTGTTGCATATTCTCCGGCTTGAGAAAAACTTCATTGCCGCTTTGTTCGGAAAAAAAATCGCTGTAAATAAGCCGCGTCTTTTTGACAACGCCCGAAAGTTGCTTGTCGGCGCGGTAAACGTCAGCAATGCTCGTACTTTCAACCAAAGATTTCAGCCCGTCCTGCGCGACGGCTTTTTTATTTTCGTCCAAAATAATTCAACCCCCAAAAAGTTAATTGTTCCGCACGGCGTCAACCGTAATGAAAAGGTAATTGCCGCGGTGCGTGACGCTCATTCGCGTTTTCGCGTAGTAATGATAGTACTTCGGCAAAATCTCATTGACAAGCCGCTGCCCCACAAAATTTGTATCGGCGTATTTGGAATTATAGGGAACCATCGCCCAGGATAATCGGCAACCTTCGTCGGCAATGCGCCGCGCAATGTAATTCAGCGCATCTTCCGCCGTCTTCGAATGAAAACCGAAATATTTGCCGCGCGTTTCGCTAAATTCTTTCGTCAAATAAAAATATCTGCCGTCCATTTTCGATTGGATTTGCGGATAATAAGCCTTTTCCCAGGTATGCGTCGACTGCATAATCTCAAGCGGCGCGTTGAAATAAATGTAATTGTTGTATTCGCCGCCTTCGTTCATTTTAAAAGAGGCGTCGTCCCAGGTAACGTCCACGCCGTAATATTTGCCGTCGCCAAATTCAATCGTATTCCAAACGTGCGGACCTCTATCGGCCGTGCCGTTAATTTTCCCAACATTAAAGCCGCACATTTTGCCGAGCATATAAAAAGCGTCCGCGTAACCTTGACAATTCGCCCGCCCGTCAATCAGCGCACCAATCGCCGTCAAATACCGCGCGCCCAGCTGATTATTTTCTTCGTTGTAATAAGTCGAAGATTGAGTAATGGCGTCGTGAATGTAAAGTTCGCGCCGCAAAATCGTAGGCTGACGTTTCGCCTCTCCAACAATTTGCACAGCGCGGGCGTAAAGTTGCCGCTCGTCGTCGGTAAGAATTGAAGTGTTGCCGGTACGATACGCATATTCAACTCGCGCGCCCGGGTAAAATTGAACTTCGTACAACGCGCGATAGGGTTTGCCGCCTCTGGTTTCGAAAGTTGCGCTTACAAATTGAATCGTGTTGGTGAATTTCAAAAATTCGTCGCCCTTGACGAGCAAATCATTCGCAAGGTACATCGGAATCAGCGTTTGACAATTCAGCTCACAATTTTTTATATAAGCCGCGAAATCATTTTTGTTGCCAATGCGTGGCGCTTTGCTCCAATCGACACTTTCCAAATCGGCGGCGCTCACGAAACTTTGAATTATCAGCGTTAAAATAAAAATCGCAGTCAAAATAATTTTCCGCATAAAAATTTCACCTCACTGAAAAATAATTAAGCCGCCTCGATTCGCAAAGCCCGTATCCCACAGCATATCAAAATCAAACCAGCGCCCAACGCCGTACGACACGACTTTGACGCGCCAATTTTCGTCAACATTTTCGTAGCCCGTAAGCAAAAACCAATGCCAAACATAATCGCGCAGGAGCGGATTTTTGTGGTACAAATTCAAGCACGGTATCGGATAGCCATTGTCAATTTGGAATTTCAAAACCATGTGCGTCGCCTTAAAATCCTGGTGTCCGTCCCACGGCAAAAGTTTCAATTCATTTTCGCCGCGGTCGCGCAGAAATTTCGTGAAACCGTCAATGTAAATTTCAAGCTTATCAATTCCCTGCCAGCGCGGGTGAAGGTACGGTTTCATCACGTTGGAAAATTTTATGTAGTCGGCTTGCGTCAAATTATTTTTGTCGAAAGGATACAGCCCGCGCAAATTTTTATACAGCTCAAAATAAATCGAACAATCGCACGCAGTAACCGCCGCGCACCCGCCAATTCGCATCATGTATTCCGAAAACCAATCTTGCTGCCCGCCCAACGACGCGCCAATTTTAAAATACGGCAATTCAACTTTCAAGTGTTTATCTCCAATCTGTTAAGTTTTTCGAACGCCCACCAACAAATTTTTCAGCTGCTGAATTATGTTATGAGACTCCGGATAAAATTTAGATTTTCGCCTCAAAACTTCCTGCAAAATTTTTTCCGCCTCGTCGAATCGCCCCATATCTTTCAAAGTCAGCGCGATTGAAACTTTCGCGGTGTCGATAAAATCATACTCCGGATAAGCATATTTCAACTGAAACTGAATGGCTTTTTCGTAAGCGTCAACCGCCGCGGCGAATTTTTTCACGCGCCAATAAAAATTTCCCAAATGCAGGCACGCCGAACTCAAATTGTTAAAATCGTCCTGCGCGAGAGCCGCAAAATATTTTTCAGCGTATTCAATGGCGGCGTCAAAATTTTCCTGCGCCTCATAAATATTTGAAAACGTCGCATAAGTAAGCGCAATTTCGAGCGGGTTGGTAATTTCGGGAAGTTTATTTTCGGCGGCACGAATATATTTCAGCGCGTTGTCAAGGTCGCCCAATTTCAAATAACTGTCAGCCGCGTTCCGGTAATGATAAACAAAATCCGCCGCATCCAAATTTCCGCCGTCGATAATTTCAAGCGTATTGGCAAGAATTTTTCTGTAGTCACGCTCAAGATTATTTTGACGGGCGCGTTTCGCTTTGTCAAGAAATTTTTGACTTTCGGCGGCGTTTCCGGCTAAGCGGTAAATTTCGCCAATCGCATCGTAAGAGGAAATTAAATCGAGGTGATTTTTGGGCAAAAATTTTTCCTGCAATTTAATCGCGCGCAAAACATAAGCGGTCGCTTTGTCAAAATAACCGGCAAGCGCGTAAATTTCGCCGATATTCCGATAAGATTTAGCCAAATCCGCCGAGCCTTCCGACGTCAATTCTTCCTGGAGTTTCACGGCGATTGTCATATTTTCCATAGCGGCGTCATAATTTTTGGCGAAAGTGAAGGCGCGCCCCAAAGTCTGATAGGCGTTAATCTGCTCAAATTTATTTTTGGGCGGCGTCTTTTCGAAAATCTTCACCGCGCGCTCGGCGAGATTAATCGCCCTGTCATAATCGCCCAAATCGATGTAAACGTTGCTGACATTCGCGAAAATATTTGCCGCGTTGTAATCCTCGGGCGCGGTTTTCAACAAAATCTGAATCGCCCGCTCCAAATAATTCATGCCCTTGTCAACGTCGTACAAATTCAAATGAGCAACGCCCGCGTCATTGTACAGCCGCGCCATATCAAGATTTTTCTCGGTCGCCGCCTCAGCCAATGCAACGGCTCTGTCTTCGAAAATCGCCGCTTTGCCAAAATCGCCCGCCATTATATTGCAAAAACCCGCATGAAAATTATTCGCGCCGTCCGCGTCGCCCAAATCTTTAACCGCGCGCTCGTAAAGTTCGGCTGCCTGTTTGAAAAGTTCAATGACCGGCGGATATTTATCGTCAAGCCTTCCCCACAAATTTGAAAGAAAATCTTTGCAATCGGCGTTTTGGGGCTTGAGTTCATTTTTAAAAACGCTGCGAATCAGCGGGTGAATGTACAGGCGATTATTTTCGCGCCGCCGACGAATCCAGCCGCGCCCTTCCAAAGTTTTCAACTGATTTTTTCGCGCGCCGGTTTCGCTCAAAAGAAATTCCGCGGCGTCAATTCCATCGAGCGGCAAAAGCGTCGTGTGGCAAAGAATTTCGCGGTACGTATCGTCAAGATTGAAAATATTAAACAGCGTCCGTATATGCTCATAAATTTTCGCCTCATTGACGCGCTGATTTTTTTTTTATGGTGATGTCCGGCAAATGCGGCGAATTTAAATTTTCAGTTTTGAGCCGCTTGAGTAATTCTTTCGCTGAAATTGTTCCCCAGCCTTCGTCCAAAGTATGAGCCAAAAGTTCAACCGCCATTGGGTGAAATTGAACTTCGCGCAGGAGTTTTTGGACAATCGGAAGTTCGCCGCGCTTGATTTTCGCAATGGATTTAAAAAGCGTCAAAGCATTTTTTTCAGTGAGCGTGCCGAGTTCCAGGGCAGGCGTATTCGGGCGCGACCGCGTCGTAAACAAAATATGCATATCCAAGCCGACGAGATCTTGATAGGCGGGCTCGACTTGAAGGGCGGCAAGGTCAAGATTTTCATTTTCGAAGTTGTCAACAATGAGCAGACAGCCGCGGTAGTCTTCCTTCAAAATATTCAAGCGCTCGCGGTATTCATTTTCGGCAGCGTCGCCCGCGCCGTCAAATTCAAAGTGATAACCGGAAAAATCCAGCGCCAAAATCGTTGCCCACATAGTTCCGCGATACGTCACGAAATAAGCGCTCATACCGGCGGCAATTTGTTTGCGCGCAAATTCCATCGCCAGCTCCGTTTTGCCAATGCCGCCAATTCCCCATATCCACAGCGGATTTGTATTTTGAATGTCATTTTTAAGCGCGGAAATTTCGGCGTCGCGGCTGTTTTCGACAAAGTAAGGACTGCGCGAAAGATTTGGCGAAAGTAAAAATTTCGGCGGCACGACCAATTTTTTCAAGCGCAAAATATCAGTCAGCATTTCGTCAGCATTTTGATAACGCTCGGCGGGATTTTGTTTCAGCGCCTTCAAGATAATATTTTTAAACAAAATCGCCGCGTCCCGCCGATATCCGCGCTCGATAATTCCCTTAGTAGTTACCACAGAATTTATCAAAGCGCCGCTGGAAATTTTTTCGCCGCGCTCGTTTTTAAAATCCATTCCCTTCAGCAAATACAGCATTAAGCAACCCACTGAAAAAATATCCGTCGCCTGCGTCAAGCGCAAACTGCCGCCGCTTTTTAAAATTTCGGGCGAACAATAGCCAGGCGTGCTAAAAATTTCCGAAATAAGTTCAGTCTTGCCGTCCGCGCCGATTTTATAAGCCGTGCCAAAATCCAAAAGTTGACCGACGCCAATGTAGCCGCTTTTCACGTCTTGCCCCATAAGAAAAAAATTGCCGTCTTGCACATCGCCGTGAATGTAACCCGCGCGGTGAATGTCACGCAACGAACGGAGCAATTCCTCAATGACGCACGCGGAAACATGGGGCGAAGGCAAATCGCCATTTCGAAGAGGAAAATCTTTATCGGGCGACTGAGCGCATTCTTCAAGCAAATCTTCCAAAAACCAGCCCTTAGCTTTTTCAAATTCGCCCTCGGCTTGCTCCATGACTATAAAGCCGGCGTCTGCCACGTCATAAATTTTTCCGGCGGGCTCTATAATTTTCGTTACCGTCAAATTTTCCAGCGAAGACAAAGTTCGCGCAGTTTGCCGCGCCAAAATTTGCCCAATTTCGCTCTCTCGCGCAGTATTCGACTTCAACCGATTTAAATATTTTTCCGCCTCGATATCGCCGTCCTGCGCGCAGACAACACCGTTTTTCCGAACAAACCGATTTGAACACGGATAACATTCTTTGACGACGAAAATTCGCTTGCTGTTTTCCTTCGCGGCTTTGTAGACAACCGAAGTTCCGCCGCCGCAAATTTTACTCTCCAGCGTGTACTGAAGCCCCTTGTCGTCAATCAAAATCGTACCGGCGGGCAAAAAATTTCGGGCGTCATTAGTCATTCGTTTTCGCCCCCTTGTTTTCGGATTGCTGATAATTTTCGTCGATAATCAACTTAATCAGATATTGCAGCGCGGTTTTGTTGGCGGCGCGTTTGACAAGCGGCACACTTAGCGGATCTGCCACCAAACAAATCAGAATAAATTTATCCAGCGTAAACGGCAAATAACATTCGCTGAAGTCAAAACTATCCAAAATCAAATTGAGGACGCCGATATAACTTTGCAGCGAATTTTCTTCGTTGGCAACTTCTTGAAGAATGTATGTGCTGTCAATCAAGCCGGAAATTAATTTTTTGTTGTTGGCATTCGCTGTGGCAATATCCGCTTTGAGCTGAGTATCCAAATTTTCCCAAGTGTGGTCGTAAAATAAATAGCCCGTTATGAAAAAATACGCAAGCAACATAATCGTATTTCGGCTGATATCCTGCGCATTGTTTGGACTTTTGACTGCGCGCGTATTGGCGCGTAAAGTTTGCGAAAGATTTTTCAGCGGCAAAACGACACTGCTATTGAAAGGCATTCTGTCATAGGCGCGCTTTTCGGCGTTTTTCGCGGACAAATCAAGAAGATCGGCAAAACTTACCAAATTAATTCCCTGCGACTCCAACATTTTCGTTATCAACTGGCTGTAAACTTTCGGGACGCCGTCTTTGTCGGTTTTAACCGGATAAAGTACCGCCAAATATTTCATAAAAAGTTTTAGCTTTTCAATTCCCTGCAAAGAAAATCCGTCGGCGTATCTGGTTTCCGGCGGCAGATTTTCAGCTTTGGGCTGATTTTTCTTTGGCACGCGCAAAGTAAATTCCTGCACATTCGCCTTCATATAACGAATCAGCTCAGATTTTTTCTTGTCGAAAGTGTCAAGTTCGGCATTTTCAGCGATGGCGTCAATTTCGTTTCGCATAGAATCTGTCATGCTGTAAGTAGGTTCGTGAGGTAATTTGTTTCTGAAGTCGCCGAGGGAGTTTTCAAATTCGCTCAAAATTTCCGGCACAACTTTATAAAAATATTTGCACGTCGAGCAGAACATGCAAATAAAATCAAGCGGGTTTCGAACATTGAGCAAAGTATGATTATTCGACAGCAAAAATTTAGCCGCCGTCAAATTATCCATTTTCAACGCGAAAATTAATTTAATCGCGGTTTCCCTGTTGCAAAAAGCCTCGTCCGTCAAAAATTTGTACCATTGTTCTTTTTTGACGCCGAGTTTAGCGTCGCCGTAACCGTCAAATTTTTTTGATTCGAGTTCGCCCGCCAACTTTGCAACAAAATTTTCGTCCCAGGCAACGTTGCCGGAACTCGTCAAATCAACACAATCTTTCGCGCCTGGAATTTTCCCCATCAATCCGGTAAATTTTTTCTGAATTTGTCGCCGCAAAATAAATCCTGGCGTACACATATTTTCGCGCTGCCTCAAAAAATCCAAAATTTCCTGTTGAGTGGCAGCGGAAGTCCATTCGTTTTTGTCTTGAATCTCCCGCGCCCAAGAATCCATCTTTTTTTTGGTACTTTCGGTTATGCTATTTCTCACAATGAAAGACTCCCCACGAAAAAAATTTTTACAGCATTATACACTAACCGCGGCACTTTTGAAATTAAAAATTTCAGAAAAATCTCTTGACGAAAGGCGGTAAAAGTTGTAAGCTACTATCAATTAAAGAGCTCCGGCTCTAACGAATTTTTTTAAGTTATAAGGAGGAATTTTTAAATGGGCAATCGCAGGAAAATCGTCGTCGTCGGTACTTCCAATGTTGGCTCGGCAGTCGTCAACAAACTCGCTGACTTCCAGCTCGCGTCCGAAATTATTCTGATTGACCTCAATCAAGACAAAGCTTGGGGCGAAGCAACAGACTCCAGCCACGCTACAGCTTGCGTTTACAGCACGAATATTAAATTCCGCGCCACTTCCGATTACAGCGCTTGTAAAGACGCCAATATCGTTATCATTTGCGCAGGTCCGTCAATTCGTCCTGGCGAAACTCCTGACAGACTTAAACTCGCCGGCACTAACGCCAAAATCATGAACTCCGTTTTCCGCGCTGTTGCTGAACACACCAAAGAGGCTATCATTATTCTTATCACCAATCCTCTTGATGTTGCAACGTACGTTGTCAGCAAAATCGCCGACGAAGTTGGCTATCCGCGCAATTACATTCTCGGCACCGGCACAATGCTTGAAACTTACCGCTTCCGCCGCATTCTCGCTAACAAATACGAAGTAGACCCGAAAAATATTAACGGCTACGTCCTCGGCGAACACGGCAACGCGGCTTTCGTCGCTTGGTCAACCACCGGCTGCGCAGGCTTCCCGCTTGAAAAACTCGACGAATATTTCCGCCACACTGAACCGCTCGATAAGAAAGCCGTTGAGCAAGAGCTCATTCAAGTCGCTTATGACGTTATCAACAAGAAGGGCTTTACCAATACCGGCGTTGCCATGGCGGCAGTTCGTTTCGTTAAATCCATTCTGTACGATGAGCATACAATTCTGCCCTGCTCCGCGATTATGAATGGCGAATATGGAATTACCGACGTTGCACTTTCCATGCCCCGCATGATTTGCGCTGATGGTATTATGCGCGTGTTCGAAGTTTCGCTTACCGACGAAGAACTCGAAAAGATGCACGCAGCGGCTAAATCCGTTCGCAGTGCTCTTGACGGCGCAGGTATTAAGTGATCAGTGAAAAGTGATCAGGGATAAGTGAATATCATTACGTAAATCAACGGAGTCGTCACTGCGTCTTAGTGGCGGCTCTTTTAGTTTGCGCGAAATTGTGTTATATTTACGCTGAAAATTTTTTTAGGAGGCAAACTTTGATGAAGATAGGAATTTTGGGTTACGGCAATTTGGGGCGCGGCGTTGAGTTGGCTGTCAAAGAAAATCCGGACGTTGAACTCGTCGCAGTTTTTACGCGCAGAAATCCCGACACTGTGAAAATTCAAACGCCGAATGTTCCTGTTGTGAGCGCTGATAAAGCCGCTGATTGGATTGACAAAATCGACGTGATGATTTTATGCGGCGGCAGTGCGACTGATTTGCCGGTGCAAACGCCGGAATTTGCGAAAATGTTTAACGTCATTGACAGTTTCGACACGCACGCGAAAATTCCCGCGCATTTTGAAAAAGTCGACGCCGCGGCGAAAAGTTCAAATCACGTGGCAATTATCTCGGTGGGCTGGGACCCTGGCTTATTTTCGCTTGTACGCGCCTACAGCAACGCTATCTTGCCCCGCGGCAAAGATTATACCTTCTGGGGTAAAGGCGTGAGCCAGGGGCATTCTGACGCTCTCAGGCGCATTTCCGGCGTCAAGGACGCAAAGCAATATACAATTCCGATTGAGGCGGCGCTGGAGGCAGTTCGCAGCGGCTCTAATCCGGATTTGACGACGCGGCAAAAACACCTGCGCGAATGTTTTGTTGTTTTGGAAGAAGGCGCTGACGCGGCGGCGGTTGAACGCGAAATTAAAACTATGCCGAATTATTTTGCCGATTACGATACCACCGTGCACTTTATCAGCGAAGAGGAACTTCAGAAAAATCATAGCGGGCTGGCGCACGGCGGCTTTGTCCTTCGCAGCGGCAAGACTGGCGAAAATCATAATCACGTTATCGAATTTAGCTTGAAATTGGATTCAAACCCCGAATTTACCACGAGCGTTTTGGTGGCTTATGCGCGCGCGGCTTTTCGTCTTAACGGCGAAGGCAAATCCGGCTGTATGACTGTTTTTGATATTCCGCCCGCGTATTTGTCAAATAAATCTGCCGCGGAATTGCGCGCTCATTTGCTCTGATGTCGTTAAAATTACCAACTCCGCCAACGCCGCCGACAATCGACAAGGGAGAGGCTGTTGAACACGCGCCGGTGATTGACGCGCACCAACTTTTCCAAATGCCGATACCGCGAAAATCTGAACCCGTCGCGCAGGACGAAAAACCTTTGCCGCAACCCGAGCCGCGAATTGTCGAGCGTCATTCACCAACGCCCAAACAAGCCGCCCGCGACGCCGTTGCAAATGGCGCAGGAGCTATGACTAAACGCGAAGTCACGCATCCGGAAGTCGAAAAGCCCGCAAATGTTATGCAAGTTCCGCCGGTTTCAAATTTAGCGCCGGATAATTCCAATCGCGGCAAGGAAGTTCTGCGCGAATTTCAGCGTGAAGATATGCACGTCGAAATCGATACGCCGCGCCCCGTAAAAATAAATTTGCATGAAACCCACGGCGGCTTTTATTGGATTATCACGCTGATTTTGGTTGTCGTGGCGAGCGTCGTCTTTGTCAAGAAATTTTTAATCAGCGATAAGCCCGCGCTCAAAAAATCTGATTTGTTCGGTGAATCAAGCGAAAGATTAAAAGCAACTGCCGAGAAAGTTTCTGCGCCAATTAAAAAATCGCCGCCAAAAAATGACGACGATAAATCTAAGCACTTCGAGGTCAGAATATGAGAAATATCATTGACGCCATTAAAATTTTGGCAACGAAAAGAATTACTGAATTGAATGTTTTGCAAACCGGAAGGAACAGAATTAACACGGTCGGATATTCATTTGAAGAATATGTTAAAAATCTTTTCGCTGATAGTTTTGATTTGCCCGAAACTGAAAAACTTGAACGTTGGAGCGAAACTTTTTCGTATCTCGGCAATAATGCAAACCCGCCCGATATGATGTTAAAAAATGGCGACGCTGTCGAAGTCAAAAAAATTGAATCGCACGACGCGGCTCTTGCTTTGAATAGTAGCTATCCAAAACAATTTCTTCGCAAAGATAATCCGCTGATTTCCAATGCTTGTCGTGAGGCTGAAAATTGGACGACCAAAGATATTTTGTATGTTGTCGGAGTAGTGAATGGCGATAAATTGAAATGCTTGTGCATGATTTATGGGCGGGATTATTGCGCTTCTGAAGAATGTTACGAGCGCATTCGTCAACGTATAAAAAACGGAGTTGAAACTATTGACGGCGTTGAATTTTGAACAAAAATGGCAAAGCTTAAACAATCGCGAAATTTTGTCGTACATTCCCAATTTAAAAATCAGCGACGTTAAAATTAAAAATCCGGACAATCCCGCTAAACTTATTAACACCAAATTAATAGGCTATGAAATTTGAGGCGATAATATGAAATTGATTAGTTTATTCAGTGGATGCGGCGGACTGGATTTAGGATTTGAACGCGCGGGTTTTGAAATTCCGGTTGCTAACGAATTTGATTCTGCGATTTGGGAAACGTTTAAGATTAATCACCCGCAAACTGCGTTGATTATAGACGACGTGAGAAAATTATCTGCTGAAATTTTTCCGAGTGACATTGACGGAATTATTGGAGGTCCGCCCTGTCAATCCTGGTCGGAAGCCGGCGCGCAACGAGGCATTAATGATTCGCGCGGTAAACTTTTTTTCGATTACATAAGAATTTTAAAAGCCGTCAAACCTAAATTTTTTTTGGCGGAAAATGTCAGCGGTATGCTTGCAAATCGACATTCAGACGCGGTGAATTTTATTTTGGAGCAGTTTAAAAATTGCGGTTATGATGTTACTATTAATTCAGTCAATGCTAAAAATTACGGCGTCGCGCAGGAACGCAAGAGAATTTTTTTCATAGGCTTTCGGCATGATTTGAACGTAAATTTTAAATTTCCGCTCGGTAAAAATCTAAAATTAACTCTGCGCGATGTGATTTGGGATTTACAATTTTCAGCAATTCCCGCGGCAATTGGCAATAAACATAATCCCGACGCTGAAAACAACAACGAATTTTTCACAGGAAATTTTTCAACCATTTTTATGAGCCGAAATCGCGTTAAATCTTGGGACGAACAGGCTTTTACTGTTCAAGCCTCGGGGCGTCATTGTCAACTTCATCCACAAGCGCCCAAAATGGAATTTATCAGTCAAAATGTTAGAAGATTCGTCCGCGGGAAAGAAAATCTGTACCGCCGAATGACTATTCGAGAAATCGCGCGTCTTCAAGGTTTCCCCGACAATTTTAAATTTATTTACTCAAATGTTGACGACGCTTACAAAATGATAGGTAACGCTGTGCCCGTACCGCTGGCTTACGAAATTGCCGTTGCATTGTTCAACGCCTTCGCCTAAATTTTTTGTGCTGATTAATTCAAATTCGCCGCTGATTTTCGGAAAAAAACTATCTGCCGGTTTTTCTGCGTCAACGACCGTCAAATAAATTTCCGCCGCATAGGGCAGCAGCTCACTGAAAATTTCGCCGCCGCCTATCACAAAATTTTTCTCGCCCGCACTCAAAATCTGCCACAAATTTTCGACGTCACGCACAATTTCAGCGTTTTCAATCTTATCAAGCGTTCGACTGAAAATAATATTCCTGCGCGAGGATAGCGGCTTACCTTCCGGAAAAGTGGCTAAAGTTTTGCGCCCGTAAATCACCGTGTTATTCAGAGTCAGCGCGCGAAAATTTTTCATATCCGCCGGAATTTTGAACAGCAACTGATTTTCAAAACCAATACCGAAATTTTTATCGACGCACGCCACAAATTTCAGCGCAAAATCCCTCGGACTGCCAGCAACTTTTTTAACTTCGTCGCCGTGCAATTCAAATTCAAGCCCAGAAATTTCGCGCAGCGGCACTAATGCAAAATCCCGCTCGTACAAAAATTTATGCGGCACTGTCAAACGCGGCGAATTTATTTTCAGCCCTTCGATGAATAAAATGTCGATGTCAATCGTGCGCGCGCCCCAATGTTCCAGTCTTACGCGCCCAAGTTCAAGTTCAATCCGCTGTAATTCGTCAAGCAATTCAGTCGGCTCTAGCGTGGCTGAAATTTTCACCGCCGCATTTATAAATTTCGGCTGATTAGTCAAGCCCCACGCCGCCGTTTCGTAAAATGAAGAAACCCGTAGCAATTCAACGCCGCGGATTTTTTTTATGCGCTCAATCGCCAATCGCAAAGTTTTTTCGCGCGCGCCCAAATTTCCGCCCAATCCCAAATAACAAATCATTTTCGACTCCGCACAATTTCAACCGCCGCGTCAGCATATTTTATCGGCAAGGGCGCATTCGGCTTGTGAACTCGAACTTTCAAGCTGTCAACCTGCGCGAAAGTTTTTAGCAAAGTGGCGGCAATTTCTTCAGCAACCGTCTCAATCAATTTGCGCGGCGTCCCGCTAACAATTTTTTCAACCGTAAACAAAATCTGCGGATAATCAACCGTATCAGAAATTTTGTCGCTTTTGCCCGCCGCCGCCAAATCCAAATTCAGCTCGACATCGACAACGAAAATCTGTCCGAGCCGCTGCTCTTCGACACTGCAACCGTGTCGCCCGAAAATTTCAATGCCCGTCAAAATCATCTTGTCCATAAAATTCTCCTGTCAGTGCAATTTAAATTTGTCCAAAGTCACTTGCAAATCCGCCGACAATTTCGCCAACGCGCGGCTTTCTTCGGCAATTTCGTCCATCGTGTTCGATTGGTCATTCGTCGCCGTCGAAATTATTTGCACTTCGTCAGCATTTTTGCGGCTGGTTTCCTTCACCGCGTCCATAGAAACGCTCATGCCCTGCGCACTCTCCGCCATTGCGTTTATCAATTTCGCGATTTGGTCAACGTCCTTTGCCAATTCCTGTATCGAAACCGAAATATCGCCGAAAACCGCGTCCGCCGATTGCACAGAGTTCATACCGGTTTTGACGCTCTCAGTGCCGTTGTGGCTGGCGGAAATCGCACGCTCCATAATTTCGCCGTTTTTAATAATCTGCGCGGAAATTTTTTGCGAAGAAGTTTCAGTTTCCTCAGCCAGTTTTTTAACTTCGCCCGCAACCACCGCAAAACCTTTGCCCGCTTCACCGGCTCTTGCCGCCTCAATCGCCGCGTTCAACGCCAATAAATTTGTTTGAGCAGCGATGTTTGAAATAATCTCAACGATTTTGCCAATTTCAGCGGAACTTTCGGCAAGCTGATTCGTCGAAGTTTGAATTGTGCTCATGGTTTCGGAAATATTTTCCATGTGGCTGACGATATCGCGAATCGACGAGCGCCCCGCGTCGACATTTTTAACCGTCGTGTGCGAAACCGTTGCGATGTTGTTGGTTTTGTTTTTAATGTCGTCGGAAGTTTCGGCGATGTAACCGACTTTCTGATTGGTTGCCTCCGCCGCCTGCGATTGTTCCTGCACGCCTAAAGAAATCTCGTTGACAGCGGTTGAAACTTTGCCCGCCGCTTCCGCCGAATGATTAACAGAATTTGTCAATTTTTCGCTCGCTGAAGTTACTAAATCGGATTCGTTGCGTATGTTTTGAATGAGCGCCCGCATTGCATTTCGCATTTTGTCAAATTCTGTGGTCAGCGCGCCGACTTCATCGTTCGTTGCCTTGTGCGATATGTCCTGGCTCAAATTGCCCTTGTTTATCGTCATGCATTCTTCGCGCAGTTGTCGAATCGGTATCAGCAGCCTTTTTTCGACGAATCGGTTAATGATTAAAACGATAATGCCCGCCGCGATTATCAGCGTGACGATTGACAAGCCGGTTAAAATTTTCAGCAAAGTATTTGAAGTTGCCTCGATTTCGGAAATTGGCGCGGTGGCGATTGCAACCCAGCGGCGTCCTTCCAAATGAATTGGCGTGAATACCGCTTTGCATTCTGTACCGTCCGACGTTTTGTAGTGCGTTGAATATTGTTTATCGGAAGCGATAACTTCTTTGAAACCGTCGATTAATCTTTGGTCAAACTGAATTTCGCCGTTATTTTCGAGCAGATTTACTTTGCCGACGTATTCGGGATGTTGCTTGTGCGCAATGCAAATTCCGTCTTCGTCGACGATATAAACGTAGCCGGTGTCCATAAATTTAAATTCGCCGACCATTTCAGTCAGTGTGCCGAGATTCACCGTGCCGTAAATCAAGCCGAGCAAATTTCCGTTGTCTTTAACAGGATAGGCAAAAAGCGTTATGAGCTGCTGCGTCGTGCCGGAAATCATTGTGCCGGTCATACAGGAATTGCCGGTGCTCATTACGTATTTGAAATAATCGCGCCCGCCGCGGTCAACTTTTTCGTCTTTGTGGCTGAAACCTTTGCCGTCCGGCTCGATAAACGCCGTCATTGCCAAATCTTTGGACTGATTTTTGGCGTCGAGCAGTGCCTGCAATTTCGCCGCGTGATCTCCTTTGACAAGCGCCGCATTCATTGACAAATCTTGCATTCGTACCGTTTTTTCCAAAATATATTTTTCCACAGACAAAGCCGCCTGGTGTCCTACAGCCCGCGCGTTTGTGTCTGCGTCTTCAACCAGCGCGTCGTTGCAAAGATTGTAGCTTATCGTCGAAAAAATTACAAAGCTCACCAGAAACAGCGGGAGCAACACCAACAGAAATTTTAACTTTATACCGCTCAATTATAAACACCGCCAATATTTTTTATTAGGGAGTCTGCCATTTTACACATTTTTGAAGCCATTGCCACGTTGTGAACGCGAACGATATTCACGCCCTGCGCGACAGCCAGAACACAAATTGCGCCGGTTGCCTCGTCACGATTATTCACGTCAAAGCCGGTTGCGTAAACAATGACGCTTTTTCAGCTCGCTCAATTATAAACACCGCCAATATTTTTTATTAGGGAGTCTGCCATTTTACACATTTTTGAAACCATCGCCACGTTGTGAACGCGAACAATATTCACGCCCTGCGCGACAGCCAGAACACAAATTGCGCCGGTTGCCTCGTCACGATTATTCACGTCAAAGCCGGTTGCGTAGCCAATGACGCTTTTTCGGCTCGCGCCCAACAGCAGCGGCACATTTTTAAATTCGCGCAGATTTTTTAACACGATCAAATTTTCTTCCTGCGTTTTGTTAAAGCCAATGCCAGGGTCGAAAATTATTTGCAAATCCTCTCGCGCAGTGCTGCCGATAAAATTTTTTATATCGCTGATAACGTCGCCGGTAAATTTCCGATTGTGCATGGCGATAATCGGCGCGTCAAATTTTTTCGCCACGTCAAACATTTCGCCGTGAATATCGTTTATAATATCAGCACCGGCGCGCAGGGCAAATTCGGCAACTTCGGGCTTGTACGTGTCAATGGAAATTGGAACGCCGAGATTTTTCACCGCGGGAAGAATTTTTTCAAGGCGGGAAATTTCGGTTTCGGCGTCAATCGGCGTGAAATTCGGGCGCGTGGATTCTGCGCCAATGTCAAGGATATCAGCGCCGTCGGCAATTAATTTTTTCGCGTGAGCAACCGCCGCCTCTGCCGAATAAAAAAAACCGCCGTCTGAAAAAGAGTCCGGCGTGATATTGAGAATCCCCATTATCAAAGTTTTTTTGTCAAGTTCAAGTTTCATTTGATTATTTCAACGCCCATGTACGGCACTAACGCCTTTGGAATTTTGACTGAGCCGTCCGCCTGCTGATAATTTTCCAAAATGGCGGCAACCGTGCGCCCAACCGCAATTCCCGAACCGTTGAGCGTGTGAACAAATTCCGGCTTAGATTTATTGTCGCGGCGGAATTTAATATTGGCGCGGCGGGCTTGATAATCCGTACAATTCGAACAGGAAGAAATTTCGCGGTACTTATTTTGCGCGGGCATCCAAACTTCGATGTCATAAGTTTTCGCGGAAGTGAAGCTCATATCGCCCGTACAAAGCAACACGACGCGGTAAGGAATTTCTAAGATTTTCAAAACATCTTCGGCGGCAGCAACCATACTTTCGAGTTCGTCCCAGGAAGTTTCGGGCGTGGTGAATTTAATCAGTTCGACTTTGTTAAATTGGTGCTGGCGAATGAGCCCGCGGGTATCGCGCCCCGCCGAGCCTGCCTCTGCGCGAAAACACGCGGTATAACAGCTGTAATATTCAGGCAGATTTTCAGCGGATAAAATTTCGTCGCGGTGATAATTCGTCGTTGGAACTTCAGCCGTCGGAACAAGATAATAATCGAGCCCTTCAACCTTGAACATATCTTCGGCGAATTTCGGCAACTGCCCCGTGCCAATCATGCTGTCTTTGTTGACAATGTACGGCGCGAGCATTTCAGTATAACCGTGTTTATTCGCGTGCAAATCCATCATAAAATTAATACAAGCGCGCTCAAGCCTTGCGCCCAATCCGCGGTAAAAAGTAAAACGCGCGCCGGTAACTTTCGCGGCTCTGTCGGCGTCCAAAATATTTAAATCTGTGCCGATTTCCCAATGAGCTTTGGGCGTGAAGTCGAATTTACGCGGCTCACCTACGCGGCGAATTTCCGGATTAAAAGTTTCGTCTTTGCCAATCGGAACGTCAGCCTTTGGAATGTTCGGAATGTGCAAAAGGATATCGCGCAGATTTTCTTCGACTTCGCGCAGATTTTTATCAATGTCGGAAATTTTATCGCCAATGGCGCGGACTTCGGCGGAAATGGCGGCGGTATCTTCACCGGCTTTTTTCATCGCGCCAATTTTTTTTGAAGTGGCATTGCGCTGATTTTTGAGCTGTTCAGATTCATTGAGCAAGTCGCGGCGTTTTTTTTCCAATTCGACAAAATTATCAAGGCTGAGCGGATTGTTACGATTTTTTAACATGGTGCGGACGACGTCAAGATTATCACGCACAAATTTCATATCGAGCATAAATTTACCCCCAAACATTTTTTAAACGCGGCAAGTATAGCATTAGTCGACGAAAATAACAACTTAGAAATTAATACACAAAATTTCCGCGCGGCGTGAAAAAATATTTACAGATTTATTTTTAAGTGATATAATTCAATGGCTAATAAGAAAAAACTTTTAAGGAGTGGGCTTGTGTCCACTCTTTAAATTTGTAGGGATAAAATTTGGAGGTTTTTAATGGTAAAGGAAATTGAGGCGCGCGTCGAAGAGCTGATGCAGGGGCTTATCGACGGCACGGAATTTGAACTTGTCGATGTTGAATACGTTAACGAAAAGGATTGGTACTTGCGCGTTTTTGTTGACAAAGCCGGCGGGATTGATTTGGACGACTGCCAAATTTTGAGCGAAAAACTCGGCGCCATTCTCGACAAAGAGCCGCTGATTAACGGACCGTACATTTTGGAAGTTTCTTCGCCAGGAATTGACCGCGTGCTTAAAAAAGACAAAGATTTTATTCGCGAGGCGGGCAAAGCGGTTGACGTTACGCTGTATGCGCCGATTAATGGCAAAAAATTTTTCAGCGGCATTTTGGAGGGGCGCGATAAAGATTCGTTGAAACTTTCGAATTTTGAGCCGATACCGCGCGACAAAGTTGCACAAGTCAGACTGCACATAGATTTTTAAAAATTTTTGAGAGGATGGATAACTTGGCTGTTAGGAAAAAAAAGGCGGGCAATGAGATTTTGCTGATTGACGCGTTGAAGGATTTATGCGCCGAAAAGGAAATTAACCAGGACACGCTTTTTGACGCGATAGAATCTGCGCTGATTTTCGCGTGCAAAAAGACTGCCAACGCCGATAAGAAAGTCATTGTGGATTTGGACAGGGACAACGGCATTTTCCACGTTTACGAACTGCGCGACGTGGTTGAGGAAGTGACAAATCCGAATCGGGAAATTTCGCTTGAGGAGGCGCGGTCTATTGACCCGAAATATGAAATTGGCGACGTCGTACGAAATGAAGTGCCGCCGAATAATTTTGGGCGAATTGCGGCGCAGGCGGCTAAACAATTCGTTATGCAAAAAATTCGCGAGGCGGAGCGCGGCGTTGTTTACGACGAATTTACAAACAGCGAAAACGATATTGTTACGGGCACGGTTACGCGCATTGAAGACGGCAACGTCATTGTCGATATTGGCAAAACCGAGGCGATTTTAGTTCCGGTTGAACAAATTTACACGGATAGGTTTCAAATCGGCGACAGAGTCCGCGCTTATGTTGCTGAAGTTCGCAAAATGGGCAAAGGTCCGCAAGTTTATTTGTCAAGGACTCACCCCGCGCTCTTAAAACGTCTTTTGGAAATTGAAGTTCCCGAAATTCAAGAGGGAATTATCACGATTAAAGCGGTTGCGCGCGAGGCGGGGAATCGTTCCAAAATCGCTGTTTTTTCAAATGATGAAAATATCGACGCGGTTGGTACTTGCCTTGGCGAGCATGGCGTTCGGGCGCAGGCTGTTACAAAAGAACTCGGCGAAGAAAAAATTGACATTGTGAAGTGGGACGCAGATCCGGCGCTGTTCATTGCCAATGCGCTCAGTCCGGCTAAAGTTATGCGCGTTGCCGTCAACGAATACGAAAAAGTTTCGCGCGTAGTTGTTCCGAATAATCAGCTAAGTTTGGCTATCGGCAAGGAAGGGCAAAATGCGCGCCTCGCCGCCAAAATTACCGGTTGGAAAATCGACATTAAAAGCAAAATGCAGGCTAAGGATGAAGTTTTGCCGGAAGATATGCGCGTCGTCAACCTCATTGAGGATCGCCCCAAAAAGAAGAAGAAGCACAAAAAGAAAAAACCCGGGCAGCAGAATCAAGGCGGGCAGCAAAATGCACAGCCGCAAGCTTAAGCAAATCGAAATGCGCCGCTGCGTGAATTGCCGCGAAGTCAAGCACAAATCTGAATTTCTGCGCGTTGTAAAGACGGCGGACGGCAAATTTGCGCTGGATTTTACCGGCAAGGCTCAAGGGCGCGGCGCTTACATTTGCAAATCCAAAAAATGCGCGGACGAAAATCTCAAACGCCGCAAATTGGATAAATCTTTCAAAACAAAAGTTCCTGCTGAAATTTACGACGAAATTTGTGGGGCGGTGGACAATTTCAATTCTTTAACCTTCTGAAAAGGAGACAAATATAATGCAAGCACAAATTTAAAAATTCGCGGGGGTGGCTCTATGTCGAAACCAAAAACTCCAAAGTATCGAATCTTTGAGCTGGCGAAGGAATTTAACCAGGAAAGCCAGTCGCTTATCGATTTTTTAAGGAAACACAAAATTAAGGTGGCTAATCGTTTCAGCGCGGTTGGCGAAGAGGCTTATTCAGTTTTGAAGGAAAATTTTGCGCGGCGCAAACCGGTTGCGGAAACTCCCGCCGAAGTCAAGCCGGAAATTAAATCGGAAACTCCGCCCGAATCTAAGCCGGAAGAAAAACCTGCAGCGCCTAAGCCCGCGCCCAAACAAGCTAAGCCCAAATCCGAGGCTAAGCCGAATAAGCCCGTTGACAAGCCGGAAATTAAATCCAAACCGGCGGCTAAATCTGCGCCGAAGTCGGAAATTAAACCTGCGCCGAAAGTTGAAAAGCCCGCTTTAAAATCCGAGCCTAAGCCAAATTCCGAAGTCGCGCAGAAACCGGACGATAAACCTAAACAGCGCGAAAATCGGCGTGAGCGCTTCGATAAGCCGGAGCGTCCAAATCGCGACGAAAACCGCGGCGAGCGTCCAATTCGTGAAAATCGCGGCGAACGTACCGAGCGCGTTGACGCTAAAATTGAGCGCGGCGAAAGTCGTCCCGAACGTCCGGACCACGGCGACCGTACCGAACGCAAAAATCGCGACAGCAGCCGTGAAGATGGCGGGCGTACTCAAAATCGCAATCGTAACCGCAAAAATAAAAACGCCGCCAACGTTGCGAAAAGTCAGCAGCAGGCTCAAACTCAAATTCAAGCGCCGACTACGCGTTTGCCGCGCCCCAAAAAGAAATCTCGCCCACAGCCCGCTCCCGTTCACAAAGTTGAAATTGCCCGTCCAACTCATATCAAAATCGGCGACAGCATTGCCGTTAAAGATTTGGCAAGCAAAATGAGTTACACGGCGTCCGAGATTATCAAAAAATTAATGACAATGGGCGTTATGGCGAGCATTAACCAGGAAATTGACTTTGACACAGCGGCTCTGGTTGCCTCCGAATTTGGCGTAACGGCTGAAGCTCTGCCGCCGGAAGTCGACCCGACTTTGATACCGGAAATTGAGGACGACCCAAAATCTTTGAAACCGCGTCCGCCGGTTGTAACTGTCATGGGACACGTCGATCACGGCAAAACTTCACTTTTGGATGCGATTCGTCAATCTTCGGTAACGTCGACGGAAGCCGGCGGTATCACTCAACATATCGGCGCGTATCAAGTTATGTGCAATGAGCGAAAAATTGTATTTCTTGACACGCCGGGGCACGAGGCTTTTACTGCAATGAGAGCGCGCGGCGCACAGGTTACCGACGTTGCGGTTTTGGTTGTGGCGGCGGACGACGGCGTTATGCCGCAAACTATCGAGGCGATTAATCACGCGAAGGCGGCGAATGTTCCCATTATCGTTGCCATTAACAAAATCGACAAACCGGGCGCGAATCCTATGAAGGTTAAGCAGGAGCTTATGGAATACGAGCTGGTTTCGGACGATTACGGCGGCAATACGGTTATGGTTGAAGTTTCCGCTAAAAAGAAGCTGAATATTAATCTTTTGCTGGAAATGATTTTGCTGGTTGCGGATATGCAGGAATTGAAGGCGAATCCCAATCGGGACGCGCGGGGCGTTATCATTGAGGCGCAGCTTGACAAAGGGCGCGGTCCTGTGGCGACTGTTCTTGTTCAAAAAGGTACGTTGCGAATTGGCGACCACATTGTTGCCGGTACGACTTTTGGCAGAGTTCGCGCCATGATTAACGACCGCGGCGATAATGTTAAAAAAGCCGGTCCCAGCGTTCCTGTCGAAGTTTTAGGGCTTAATGACGTTCCGGCGGCGGGCGATATTCTTGCCGCTCTTGACGAAAAGACTGCTAAGTCAATCGCCGAACATAGATTAGCCATTCAACGCACGGAGCTTATCAAATCTAAAAAAGTTTCGCTTGACGATTTATTTAACCAGATTAAAGCCGGTACGATTAAGGATTTGAATATCGTTGTTAAAGCTGACGTGCAAGGCTCGATTGAGGCGCTGTCCGGCTCGCTTTTAGCTCTTAACGAAAAAAGCGATGAAGTTCATGTTAAGATTGTGCACTCGGGCGTTGGCGCGGTTAATGAGTCTGATATTATGCTGGCGGCGGCAGCTAATGCGTTGATTATCGCGTTTAATGTTCGTCCGGATAACAACGCGCGGCGCGTGGCTGACAGTGAACACATTGATATTCGCACGTACCGCGTCATTTACGATGCTATTGGCGATGTCAAGGCGGCTATGAGCGGTATGCTTGCTCCGAAGTTCAAGGAAGTTATTCAAGGACGCGTTGAGATTCGCAAGGTTATGAAATTTTCAAAGGCGTTGGTTGCCGGCTCGTACGTTCTTGAAGGGAAAATTTATAACAATTCCAAAGTTAGACTTTTGCGCGACCACGTTGAGATTTTTGACGGTACGATAGATTCATTGCGGCGTTTCAAAGACGAAGTCAAAGAAGTTGCCGCGGGTTATGAATGCGGGATTTCGCTCGTCGATTATCGCGATTTCAAGGAAGGCGATATTATCGAGGCGTACACCATGGAAGAAATTGAAACTTCGATTAATGATTAATGTATCAGCATTTCTTTTCTCGAAAAGAAACGCTGGCAAAGAAAAGGGCGGCGCGGATTGTCACATCACGTGACAAGCGCGCCGCGGGAGCGCCCGTCCTTGGGCGCTCTTTTAGTTTTGGTTATTGTAAATGGGCAGTGCTGTTTATCAGTTCGACCGTAAAGTAGCCGTCGTCACAGCGCAAAATATTTACCGCCGTGTTAAATTGGCTCAGCGCCCACATTTTGCGAATCGGTATTTCTAAAACTGAACAAAGAATAGCGCGCGTAATTGCGCCGTGTGCCACCACGATTATTTGAGCGTCGGGTTGGTGCGCGGCGATTATTTTTTTCAATCCAGTCATCGCCCGCTCCTGCGCCTCAAAAAATGTTTCCGCGTTGCTGATTTTCAGTTCGTCCGGCTTGCGAAAAAATTTTTCAACATTCTCCGGCTCGGATTTTTCCAATTCGCTGAAAGTTCGTCCTTCCCAATCCCCAAAATTCACTTCGCGCAGCTCCAACATCGTTTGCACCGGCAAATTAAATTTTTCAGCCAAAATCTCCGCCGTCGTCTTTGCCCGAATCAAATCGCTTGAATAAACCGCGTCAACTTTTTCAAACGGACAATGCGCCGCCAAAAGTTTTGCCTGCTCAATTCCAATTTCATCAAGCGCGGTATCCGAATGCCCCTGTATCTTGCCCGTGCCATTCCAAGCCGTTTTGCCGTGCCGCACCAACATTATCTTCATAAAATCGCCTCCAACGCCGCCAATATTTTTAAATTTTCCGCCCGCGTCCTTATCGCCAATCTCAAAAAGCGCCCGTCCAATCCTGCAAAATTCGCGCAGTTCCTCACTAAAATTTTTTCCCGCCGCAAATTTTTCAAAACACGCGCCGCCGTTTCCTGCGAATCCAATTTTATCAGTACGAAATTTGCCGCCGATTTGAAAACTTCGACGCCCAAATTTCTCAGCCGCTCTACAAAAAATTTTTGCTCGACCGCCAGCCACGCCCGCGTTTCCCGCAAAAAATTTTCGTCCGACAGCGCCGCCACGCCCGCTTTCTGCGCGAGGAAGTTTACATTCCACACGTCTTTTGACAAGTTTAATTTCGCTGCCAAATTTTTATCCGCCACCGCGAAGCCCAATCGCAGCCCTGGCAATGCAAATATTTTCGTCAACGACTGCACGACCGATATTTTTTCCGAAACCAGCCGCCGCGCCGAGTCTGCCGTCAAAAAATCTATGAAGGATTCGTCAATCAGCACGTCAAATTTTCCCGCCAAAAGTTTTATTTCGTCGAGTGAAATTAGCGCGCCGGTTGGATTTTGCGGGCGTCCGATTATCAAACAATCCGCGTCCTGCGCGAGTAATTTTTTTGCGTCGATTTTAAAATTCTCCGCCGCGTGCGTGTAAAAAAATTCGACTTCGGCGTTGACTGCGCGCGCCGCCCGTTCGTATTCGGAAAAACTCGGCACCGGTATTAAAATTTTTCGCGGGCGCTTGACATTCAAGTACAAATAAAAAAATTCCGCCGCGCCATTCAGCAGAATCAAATTTTCCGGCTGAATTTTGTAGCGTGACGAAATCGCATTTGTCAATTCGGTTGCGTTCGGGTCGGGGTAATTCACCACGCCGCCGATATTTTCAAGCAAAGTTTGACGAATTTTCGCCGACAAGCCCAGCGGATTGATATTCGCGCTGAAGTCGAGCCAATCGCCCGCCGTCCCGTCCGCGTTGTAAATTTGCCCGCCGTGTTCAAATTTCTGCATAAAAGCCTCCGTCAATCAGCCTGGTTTTCGTCATAAATTTAATAAAGTCAAAGCGCGCCGCAATTTCGGCAATTTTCGCGTCAATGTTCGAATCGTCGGCGTGAAAAAAAATCCCAATGACCGTTCCGGAATGAGCCGCGTTCACCGTAACCGCGCCGATTTTTTTTGCAAAGGAAATTATTTCGCGCAGATTCGGCTTGTACAAAATTTCTTGATTAGCCAGCGCCGATTTTTCAACCAACTCAAGATTCAAAGTATCGTCAAGGCGCAGGATTTGAAAATTACTGCGGCGATTAAATTTGAGGGTGTCAATTTCGCCGCCGTAATCGAAAATCGCCACAGGATATTTTTCCGCCACGCGAATATTTTTAATCAGCTTGCCGGTAACCGGATTCATCGCTACGACGCCGCGAAAAAAAGTTCCATCAGTTGGCTCAATCGCCGCCGCCATTTCAGAAATTTTTTCAGCCGATAAATTAAAATTCGCCGCCTTAGCCAACGCCGCCAAATCCGCCGAACTTGACGCCATACCTTTTCCGCGCGGCAATTCCGTTGTCAATCGCACGCCCAAATTTTTCGGCAAATGCAACTTTTTCAACAGCGATAAAGATTTTTCGCCCAAACCCGCCACGCCGTTAAATTCGTCCGAGATTGTCACCGCGGAAAATTTTTCTATCGGGCAGGTTATTAAAATCGGCGCGCCGCGGAAAAATCCTTGTACAAATTCGCCGCACGAACCCGGGACTTTAACTGTCCGCCTCATCTTCCAAAATTGTTTCGTCGAAAATCACTTCGTCAAAATCTTCGTCCATATCGCCAATCTTGATAAAATCGCCGTCGCTTTGCAGTTGCCAAGTCTCATTGCCGCGCGCAGAATTTTTCAGCACCCGCTCAACATTTCGGCTGTCGCTGTTCAGATAAAAATTCGCCGCCGCCTCCGACGTCAAACCGCCGCGGATTTTCCGACTAATCAGCCGATCTTTCAACATCGTGGGGTCAGCCTTGATAAAAACCGTGTAATCCGCCAACACGCGAATATTCGTCCAGCGCGGCTCTTCCAACAGCAAATAATTTCCTTCAAGCAGCACGATATCATCTTCGACGCTGAAGGCGTTTTCAATCACGTCGTGGATATTTCGGTCGTAAATATTCCAATCCGTGCCCTCCTGCCGAACTTCGCGCAGTTTTATCTGCAAAGTGTCAACGTCGAAAGTTTCAGGCGCGCCCTTGATGTCATTGAGCAAAATTTCCTTGCCGTCGTGCAGAATTTTATTCGCCTTGAGAAATTCGGCGGGGTAATGGAAGCCGTCCATACTGAGCGCGCGAACATTCGTCAACATAATTTCTTCGCGGCTGAGTTTTTCGAGGAACTGCGCGAGCGTGGTTTTGCCGGTGGCGGGCGGCGCGGCAATGAACGCCACAACTTTTCTGTCCATAAGCCCCTGCAATTCGGTCAATTTTGTAAGAAACGGCTTGAAAACTTTATCAATCGCCGCGGTAGTGAATTTGACTTCCTGCGCGACGCCGTTGACTTCCATTGTAAGACTCTTCCAGATTTTTTCAGCCATTTAATTATCACTCCAAAAAATTTTTTTAAGCGAGCAGACGTTTTAATTCTTCCCAATCGGGCTTGGACGCCGCGGTTTTTATCTGCAAAAAATTTTCGCGCTTATCGTCGGGTATCCGATAATCTTCAAGCGACTCAAGCACAAACATTGCCGTGTCAAAATCAAATTCGGCGGCAGCTTCATTCAAAGTTTCGTAAGCTTCAGCAAGAGAATCAGAGTCAATCAGCGGTTTGTCCGAATTATCATCTTCAGTTTTAATCAGCGGCGCAAGTTTATTCGCAAAACTTATGTACAACTCAAGCATACCGTCAGTCGATTCGCAAATCTCGTTAATGTAGCCGGAATTGCCCGCGTCTTCCAAACGCCGCGCCCTATCGCTTAATTCATTTGCGCCGATAACTCGCGCAGAACTTTTGAGCGCGTGAACTTTCGTTGTATAATTTTTCCAATCAGAAACTTTATAAAAATTGGCAATTTCTTTCGCGCCGCTGGTAACCGATTGAGCAAAAACCGTCAGCGCGTCAAGGTACGAATCGACGCTGCCGCAATGCGCGATACCGTCCGCCGTATTCAAACCGTCAACTTTTTTCAGCCAATCCGGCAAAGTTTTATCTGCGACAACCGTTTCGTCGGAATTTTCGCCCTGCGCGAGAATTTTTATTTTATTCGGAGGCAGATATTCAATCAGCATTTCTTCAAGTTTGTTGCTGTCAATCGGTTTCGTTAAATAATCGCTAAATCCTGCGTCAATGTACTGTTTGCGCGCGCCACTTATCGCATTCGCCGTCAATGATATTACCGGCACGTCTTGATTTATATTGTTGTGCATTTCGCGCATCCGCTGCAATGTTTCAATACCGTCAATTCCTGGCATTCGGTGGTCGAGGAATATTATATCGTAATGATTTTTCGTAATTAAATTTAAACATTCGTAGCCGCTGTCTACAGTGTCGATTTGTATTTTCGTCTGTTTCAGCAAACCTTTAACAACAGTTAAATTCATCACCGTATCGTCGACTACCAAAATTTTCGCGTCCGGAGCGGTGAATTTTTCGCGATATTTTTTGTGCTGGCTCAATGCATGCCGGAAATTTTCTTCAAAATCGCCTAATTCAAGCCAATTGATAACTTTTTGCTCTAATTCAAAGCTAAATTCCGAGCCTTCACCATAAACGCTGTGGACATTCAAACTGCTGCCCATCATATTCAACAGCCGCTGCGTTATATTCATTCCTAAGCCCGTGCCTTCGACGCTGCGATTGCGTTTCTCCTCAATCCGTTCAAATGCGCTGAACAATTTTTGAATATCTTCTTGCTTTATCCCTATGCCCGTGTCCTTCACGCTGAAATAAATTTTTATCAAATCGTCGCCGGTTTTCGTGAAATTCACCGTCAAAGTCACGCTGCCGTGTTCGGTGTACTTTACCGCGTTGGTTAAAATATTCGTCACAATCTGCTTTAGCCGTATTTCGTCGCCAAATAATTCGCAGGGCAAATTCCGCGCCGCTTGTATGTGAAATTCCAACCCCTTTTTCTCTGCGCGCGCCTGCACCATATTTACCAAATCATTTAAAAGCGAACTAAGCGCATATTCGACGGGAATAATCTCCATTTTCCCCGCTTCTATTTTTGAAAAATCGAGAATGTCATTGACGATACCGAGCAAAGTATTTCCGGCGAGCCGAACATTTTCTGCGTATTCAATTATGTTCGGAGCAATGGCTTCGCGCAATATCATTTCGTTCATTCCCAAAATCGCATTTATCGGCGTCCTTATCTCGTGGCTCATATTCGACAGAAATTCGCTTTTGGCTTTATTGGCGGATTCGGCGGCAAGCGCGGCTTCGCGGAATTTTGCATTCGATTCGCGCAGGTCGTTAGTCGTTGCAGTTAAAAACGCGGCTAATCTTTTCGTCAAAGGCTGCATTGGATTTTGAATATTATTTTCGAATTGAGGAATTAATTTTTGCGCGCATTGACAGCCCGCGCCTTCGCGCATTCCAACGGACACAAGCGCCGTTGCAAGTTGCCCGCCTTTGCCTTGATATCTGTAAATTTCGCCGCCGCCGAAACAATATACCGCTTCCGGATTTATTCGCAGAAAATCTTTCATTTCGCGCTCGGCGTCTTCGTCAAGAAAAACTGTTCGCGCCCCGCATATGTACGCAAATATTGCTTGCGGGCTGAATATTCTCATCCGTTCGCTCGTGTCCCACGTTTCGGACAAAATATCTTCCGGATTGCCGAAACTGAGCCTAATTTTTTCGCCGAGCCGCACGTCGCCCGTCATATACAGCCGCCCTTGTTCGTCGTAAATCGCTGCAATTCTCGACGCATATATCCCGCCGCGATTCACCACGAATGGAAAATCAAACACATTGAAAAGCAAAAATTCATTGGGCTCAACGTTCAAATATTTTTTGTAAATGTCAATCGCCGGTACGCCGTCAATTTTCGCCACGCCGTTTATTCCGAGCGTTTCGGTTATCGTCATTTCCTTGCCAATTGGTTTCCAGCCAAAATTATATTCCGCCGTGACGTGTAAATCTTTGCCGCTGTACGCCACCATTGCCACGCCTTCTGAATGAATATTATTGCCCATAACGAATCTGCCGACGCCTTCATTTGACAGCGCTTTAACTGCCAGATTAAATTTGCAGGCGATTTTTTTTGTTTCGACGGAGCCGGCTTCCGCGCCGAAAAATGGTACTTCGTCCAATCCGATTGTTAACAATTCCAGAAATGGGGCAATGCGTTCTTTGCCGCCCGCGCAAAATACCTCGACGCCTTTAAGGTCGGGGATTTTTTTTAATTTGCGATTGAGTTCAAGCGACGTTGCGGTTAAATCGTCCACTTCCGTTGCGTCAACTTCCATTACCGTCACGCTCGACGAATAAAAGTAACAGCAACTGATTAGTACGTAGTCTTTCAGAAATTTTTTCATTCGTTGCGTCCAACTGGGGCTGCGGGTATCTTCGCTTTGCCGCGCCACAAAATTTGTCATTGACACGCCGACTATTTTAGCGTTCGGGAAATGTTTTTTCATTCGCCGGTGCAAGTCTTTAATGTCGGTGTTTTTTAATTGCGCCGTTAATACTTTGAAAATAACTTCCTTGGCGTTTTTATAATCTTCGCTTGCAAGGACTTCGGCGGTGAAATTCAAAAAATCTTCGCGTTTTTCCAATCGGTAGGTGATTTGTTTCATTTCGTTCACATCCTTAATTCGATTATAACATACGCCAAAAAAAATCACCACTTGAGAAACGCATTTAAACGTGCTAATATTATTGGAGAAAATTTTTTTAAGGAATGAGGCGGTGACATTGGCAAAAGTTTTACCCGTGTTGCTTTTGGCGGGCGCGGACGAAAATGTTCATGGCGAGGTGGAAAGGATTTTTGGCGGCGAATATTCCATTTTCTGCGCGAATACTGAGCAGGATTGTTTTAACTTGCTGGAGCAAAATTACTTTCAGACCATGATTTTGGCTTTGAATAATCCGGAAATGGACGGCTTTCATTTTTTGGACATTATCGCGCAGGACGAACGCTATAAAAAAATTCCTGTCCTTGCCATAATCAATCCTGGCGATTCCGACGGCGGCGAGCGCGCTTTGAAATTGGGCGCGG
Organism: uncultured Selenomonadaceae bacterium; assembly: GCA_905235685.1. Lineage (GTDB taxonomy): Bacteria > Bacillota > Negativicutes > Selenomonadales > Selenomonadaceae > Quinella. The sequence continues at coordinate 27,156 of CAJOMO010000001.1, read as the reverse complement.
CTGAATTTGTCACGACGCCTGTTAATGACACTATTATTCGCTCCAGGTTGGAAAATATTATCGCACGTTTTGAAAATGAAAATCACATTATCGAAAAAGCCGAGAAAGACAAGCAAATCGACGCAATGAACCGCTACATTGAAGTTGATTCTCTTACCGGACTTTATAATCGCGAAACTTTTTACCAAAGAGCCTCCGCACTTTTGCACGCCAATAGCGAAGTTCCTTACTACATTGTTTATTTGGATATTAGCGCCTTCAAAGTCATCAACGATTTATTTCACACTGAGACCGGCAATTTGATTTTGAAAACCGCCGCCAATTATTTTAAAAATATCTGCAATCCTCAAGCTGCGGTTAGTGGGCGCATTGAAGCGGATCATTTTGTGCTGTGCTTGCCCCAGGATATTTTGAACATTGACCGCTTAATCAAGGAAATTGATAAGATTATGCAGTCTTTGCGTATCAGCCAGAATATTTTATTTTTCGCGGGGGTTTATCCGGTGATTGACGTTAATTTGCCGGTTGATCAAATGTGCGACCGCGCGCGCCTGGCTCTTAATAAAATCAAGGGCAACTACATTACCCGCTACGCCTATTACGACGCCAGTATGCGCGAACGCCTCCTGCGCGACCAAATGATTGTCCGCGATATGGAATTTGCCCTTGCCGATAATCAATTCACTATATTTTTGCAGCCGATTTACCGTCCCGAAACCAATTCAATCGTCAGCGCCGAGGCTCTTGTCCGCTGGTTTCACCCCGAAAGCGGTATGATTTCTCCTGGTTTTTTCATACCTGTCTTCGAGGGCAACGGCTTTATCGTCAAACTCGACCGCTTTGTTTGGGAAAGTGTTTGTAAATTCCTTCGCGCTCGGCTCAATGCGGGCAAAAAAATTGTTCCGGTTTCGGTTAATGTTTCCCGCCTCAATTTTTACAGTTTCGATTTGCTCATTTTCCTGCTGAATTTAATTAAAAAATATAACCTCGAACCCTGGATGTTAAAACTGGAAGTCACCGAGAGCGCCTACATTGATAACCCTAAACAGCTCATTTCCATTATCAACCAATTCAAAGAATCCGGCTTTCCTGTTTTAATGGACGATTTCGGCGCCGGCTATTCTTCCTTCAATATGCTCAAGGATATCCAAATAGACGTCCTCAAAGTCGATATGGCTTTTGTGCGCGAAATTGAACATTCCGAACGCGCCCGCACTATCTTGCAAATGATTGTTGCACTCGCGCAGGAGTTGAAAATGGGCATAGTTACTGAAGGCGTTGAAACTAAGACGCAGCTTGACTATATAACAAACATGGGCTTTGTGGACATTCAAGGATATTATTTTTCAAAGCCGTTGCCCGTGAAAGATTTTAACGAACTCATGGACAAATACGAGTGATCGGTGATCGGTGGTCAGTGTTTGTTCCCTTACCCCTTACCCCTGACCACTTTTCACTGATCACTTCTTCTTGCGCTTCTTCGATTTGGATTTGGGCGAACGAACAGCATTAGCAATTTTAGATTTAACTTTCTCTTCTTGAGCCTTTTGTTTTTCAGTAGAATTTTTATCGTGCTGAGCCTTGGCGTAATCGACGCTTAAGCTTGCGAGTTTATGTTTTACTGCCATCAAGGGGTGCGAGAAGAGCATTTTTTTCTGCGCGGACTGCATAATTTCGCGAAATTCTTTAGTTTGATTTTCGCCGAAGCAGGGCGTTTCGCATTTATCGCAAATGGGCTTGCCGATACCGTAAGGGCAGCGCTGAATTTTAATCATGACGGTAGTTAAAAGCGCGGTACATTTCGGGCAAAGTTTGCCGTCCGTGGTTTCGTGGTGTGCGTTGCAATACACGCCGAAAATTTTGCGGATATTTTCCTTTTCCTTAGGCACGGTATTTTTCAATTCGGGTTCTTTGCGCTTCGGCAGGAATTTTTTCAATCTATCTAGTATTCCCATAGGATAACTCCTTTCAGTGAGGTTGATACATTTTAAGCGTTGATTAAGATAAAAGCAAGGTGTAAAGGTTATGGATTTTTTTAAAAGTCGGGCGCGGCAGATATCGAATATTTTGGTGGTGCTGGCGGTAGCGATAGCGATTTACATAAAATGGGCGGACGACGGCGCGGAGGCTTTTTTCAAAGAATACGATTTATACATAATCGGCGGCATAGCGCTGGGATTTTTGGTGTTAAATTTTTTGAGTAAGCGGGGCAAAAAATGAAAATTTCTGCGTGTTACATTGTTAAAAATTGCGCGGCGGATTTGGAGCGTTCGATTGAAAGTCTGCGCGAATTTGTTAACGAAATAATTGTAGTCGATACCGGCTCGGCGGATGAAACCGTTGCCGTTGCTGAAAAATTTGGCGCGAAGATTTTTTTTGAGCCGTGGGCGGACGATTTTTCGAAGCCGCGGAATATCGCCCTGGAAAATGCGACGGGCGATTGGATAATTTTTTTGGACGCGGACGAATTTTTTTCCGCCGAAACCGCGCAGAATCTCAAATTTGCCGTGGCTCGCGCAGAGGAATTTCAACTGCAAGGAATGCTGATTTATCTTGTGAACATTGACGTTGACGCGGGCAATAAAATTCTCGGCGCAAATTATGTACTGCGGATTTTTAAAAATGAGCGCGACCTTCATTACGTCGGCAAAATCCACGAAGAACTCCGGATTGGCAGGAAAAATTTATCGAAGGTTACGGCTGTGCCGCCAAATATTTTGACGATTTATCACACCGGCTATTCCGCGTCGATTAATCGGGCAAAGGCTGAGCGCAATTTGAAAATGCTGTTGGCGGAGCTTGCCGAAACGAAAGAGCCGGAGCGCATTTACGGCTATCTTGCCGAATGTTACGACGGGCTGGGCGATTTTGCCAACGCTGAAAAATTCGCTAAGCTGGAAATTAAATCCAATCGGAAAATTACGCGCCCGTACCGAATCCTTTTAAAAATTTTATCTGAAATACCGGAACGTTTAAGCGACCGCGAAAGATTTGCTCTGAAGGCGGTTAAGGCTTTTCCAAATTTGCCGGAATTTACCGCCGAACTTGCCGAATGTTACGCCGCGCAGAAAAATTTCAAAAAAGCCGTCGAAACCATGACGCAGGCCGTTAAAAAATTCCAAAATTACAAAGGCGTTGAGCCGACAACTTTTAACGCGGAAATTATTAAATTCATAGAAAATCGCATTAAGATTTGGGCGGCTGAATTTTAGGCAAAAAAAAACTACCCTAAACAGCAGCTTTGTGTTATAATCGCCCGTGTCAAGAGCGCGACTGGTGGTCGGCTTTCTCCTCGAAGGAGGAGGGATTGGCATTACGACTTTTGAGAAAATCATGGTTGCCATTGCCGGTGGCGACTTAATCGTCAATATCCTCGAGCTGCTTTTAAAGTAGTTCACTAGCTCGCCGTTAGCAGGTTTCTTAAGCAGTATAAAGCGAACTTTGGAGGAAGCCGACGACGGTTCAGAACATCGGTTGCCTCTTGATTTTTATTATAACTTATTGATAAATATTTTGCAAGAATGTAATTTTATTTTGGAGGTTTACGGTGAATGCGAAAAATTAAGGCGAATAAAAAAGACGTAGAGAAGAAGAAGAAAAAAGTTGATAAATTGATGCAGGAACTTTTTCATTATCACGGAACGGTGCACGACGAAGCGAAGACAATGGAAATAGTCAAAGAAATGGCGGAGCTTGAACCGGACGAGCCCGTTCCGGCAGAAAAAGTTGCGTCAATTTACGTCGATTATCACCGGACGGCAGAGGCTGATAAAGCAGTTACTTATCTTGAAGAACATTTTCCTCCGACGCCATATCGGCTTTTTTTACGCTCGCGGGTTTGCGATTTAAAGCAGGATTACGGCGGCTGTATTTATTATTCCGAAAAGGCGCTGACTTTGCCGAATGTGGATTTGCTTACACGAATGATGATTTATAATATTTTGGGGCACGCTTACCGGTACGCGGGCGACGCACCCAATTCGCTGAAATATTATGAGCTTAGCGCTAAATTGAATCCGGAGGAAATGAAAAATCCGGCGCTCAGGGTTTACTGCGACCGGATTAAGCGTGAAGACTACAGCAACTTTCTTTTCAGTCTGCACAATGTGAATGTCAGCCGCGAGAAACTTTTTGAGGAAATTTGCGGTTTTAATGAACTTTATGAACACGTTGAAAAATACGCGCACGCTCCTGCAACTCACCCGCGCCATAAAAAATTGCGTATAGGTTACATTTCGCCGGATATTCGTCGCCACGTGGTAGCTTTTTTCAGTTACGCTTTTTACAAATGTTACGATAAGAGCCGCTTTGAAGTATATATATACGCGAAAAACAAGGAAGACAACATCGCGCAGGATTTTAAAAAGAGCGTTGACGGATTCAGAAATATTTTGTTCGACGATCCGAAAGTTGCCGCGCAAAAAATTGTCGATGACGAAATTGATATACTTGTCGACCTTTCCGGACACACGGCTAACAACGTTATGAATGTGGTTGCGCACAAACCCGCGCCGATTATCATAAGTGCGATAGGTTGGTTTAATACAACTGGCGTTAAAGCTATCGATTATTTTATGGTAGATAAATATACCGATCCCGTTGGTTTGAATGAGAAATTTTTTACTGAAAAGATGTTGCGTCTTCAGCACAGTCATTTTTGTTATATGTGGCACGACGATCCTACGGTGGTAAATCCGGCGCCGTGCGTTAAAAATGGCTACATAACTTTTATCAGTTTTAATAATTTCACGAAAGTAACTGATGAGGCATTGCGCGTTTGGGCAAAAATTGTTAACGCCGTACCTGGCTCAAAACTTTATTTGAAGGGTAAAGCCTTTCGCGATAAATACGGGACGGACGCGGCGCTGAAACGAATTCAAGAGGCGGGGCTGTCTTTGGAGCGGCTGATTTACGAGCCGGACGAACAAAAATATTTGCAAAAATACACTCGCGCAGACATCGCGTTGGACACTTTCCCGTATCCTGGCGGCGGCACGACCTGCGATGCGCTTTATATGGGTTTACCGGTAATTACGTTGGTGCAGGAGCGCCACAATTCGCGTTTCGGTTATTCTCTGTTGGTGAATTGCGGTTTAGAGGAACTTTGCACTTTCAGCGAAGAAGAGTACATTCAAAAGGCAGTCGAACTTGCAAACGATTGGGACAGGGTGCGCGATTATCATTTAACTATTCGCCGGAAAATGGAAGAGTCGCCGGTTATGAATGACGCGATTTATATGGGCGAAGTTGAGGCGGCTTACGAGAAAATTTTCAATGCGTGGCTTAATGGCGAAGAATTGCCGGAATTTCCGCAAGAGGCGCCGTCGGTTACGCCCGCGCAGGCTGAAGAATATTACAATCGCGCGGAAGAATACATTAAGTTTGAGCCGGGTTTTTATTCGGGGCAAATTGAAAATATAATCAACGTCAAGCGGGCGCTGTACAATTTGACGCTCGCCGCGCAGTCTGATGAAATTCATGACGCAGAAATTTTCCTGCAGATAGCTCTTTGCAAAGAAATGCTCAAAGATTATGTTGGCGCTTATGAGGCGATTTTGGAATCCGGCAAGCACATTTACGATATGGGCAAAGATATTTCCGCCTTTGACAATAAACTTTTGCAACGCTATCACGAAGTGCGCGCGCGTCTTTCGCTGATAAATAATGCTCCGGTTGAGGCTGTCGTGAATTATGACAAAGCGTCGAAGTTTGCCGAAGTTTACCCCGAAAAATGCGCCCTTACCAGCGCCGCCCTTTCCAGCATGCATTACCTTTACATGCCGAGTGAGGATTTGGCGAATAATCATTTCGAATTTCAAAAACTCATTGCAAATATTCAGCCATATACCGAATATCATCGGCGCGAAGGCAGAATTAAAATCGGGTATCTTTCGCCGAATTTTTGTCAAGGCGAAAATTTCACGGTTAATTTTGGCATGATAGCTTCGCACGACCGAAATAAATTTGAAATTACCTGTTACGCGCTCAATAAAAATGAGGATGTTTACACGAATCTTTTCAAAAATAACGTTGAGCATTTCGTTAGCGTGGCGGGTATGAATTACGCTGAAATCGCAGAAAAAATTCACAGCGATAAAATTGACGTTCTGATTGACCTTGCGGGGCATTCTGCGAGAAATGCTTTGCCGGTTTTTGCTTATAAGCCCGCGCCCGTGCAAATCAGCGGCGTAGGTTATCCGGCGACGACCGGAATTAAGGCGATAGACTATTTTATCACCGACGAAATTGTTGACCCGCCCAATGAGCACGATAAATTCTTCACCGAAAAACTTTTGTACTTGCCCAGTCAACTTTGTTATGCAATGCGTGAAGATGTGCCTGTGCCGCAATACGCGCCCTGCACTAAGCGGAATTATTTTGTTTTCGGTACGGTTTGCAATTACCGCGATATCAACGACGATATTTTAAACGTGTGGAAGGCGATTTTGGAGCGGGTTAAAAATTCTGCAATGCTTATGCGAGCACCGGAATTTGAAAGCAACTCCACGATTGACCACGCTTATAATCGTATGAAAAAGCTCGGTTTCAATATGGATCAAATTTTATTCCGTCCCGCCGCGTCGAATTACATGGAAGAAATGACTCACCTTGACGTGATACTCGACCCGTACCCTAAAGTCGGCGGCAGTTACACTTTGGACGCGATGTATATGGGCGTTCCTGTCGTCAGTTTTTATGGCGAAAGACGCGATACTCGCGCAGGTTTGAGTATGCTGAAACAGGTTGGGCTTGAAGGTTTAGCCGTGCCGATTAATTCTGCGGAAGATTACATTGCCCGCGCAATTGGATTGATTAGCGATGTTCCGGCGCTGGATATTCTTCATAAAAATTTGCGCGCTATGGTGCAGAAGGCAAATAACATTCGCCCGAAATTTTATGTTAAAAATCTCGAAGATAAAATTGTCCAGATTCTTAATGAAAAAGCTAATGCGTAAAATATTTTTGTTGACGGCGTTATTCGCGGCGCTGATTTTTTCAAAGGCAAATGCGGCGTGGCAGCCGGAAATTCGGATAGGAATATTGCGCGGCGTAAATTCTGTTACTTTGCAGACTTCCGCGCCGTGCAATATCGTTGACGCCGATACTCAAAAAATCCTTCGCGCAGTTGACGCGGGCGAAACTTTTACAATTTATTTCGACGAAATGACTGCTGACGCCCTTGAAATTCGCGGCGGATACGATTTGCAAACCGTGATTAATGGCAAAAAATATTTCGGCGGCGTGCGGATTAATCGGCAAAACAATTCGTTGACGGTGATAAATCTTGCGCCGGTGGAAGAGTATTTGCGCGGCGTCGTTCCCGAAGAAATGGGCGCTTATTTTTCCGCGGAAGCTTTGAAGGCTCAAGCTGTGGCGGCGCGTTCGTTTACGCTGAAAAATCGCGGTCGCCACGGAGCTGAAGGCTTTGACCTCTGCGCGACCAGTCATTGTCAATTTTACGGCGGCGTTGATTCTGCGCAAAATTTGACGGATAAAATTATTTTGGAAACCCGCGGCGAAATTGTGACGGACGGCAAGCGCGTTGTCGATACGAATTTTCACACGGACAGCGGCGGAATGACTGAAAATGTTGCTGACGTTTGGGGAAGTGCCGCCCCGCACCTTTTGCCTGCTGTCGAATTGGAAACGAAAACGCAGCCCTGGACTGTGGAAGTTCCGGCGAAAGATTTTGCCGCTAAACTTGACATTGGCGAATTGAAGGCGATTAAACTTTCTAAGCTTGAAATTGGCAAAGCGGCGGCTGACAGGAGCAAATCCGGTCGCGTGAAATTTGCGCTGATTAATGGAAAAAAATTCAGCGGAAATGATTTGCGCGCGAAATTTTCATTGCCCAGCACGCTTTTTGATATGAAACTCGACGGCGGCAAAATAATTTTCAGCGGCTACGGGCGCGGGCACGGCGTCGGTATGTCACAGCGCGGCGCGGAGGCTTATGCTAAAATCGGCTGGTCGTACGATAAGATTTTGGCGCATTATTACCGCGGCACGACGCTTAAAAAATTGTACTGACAAATGGGTGATTTTATGACAAATTCTCAATTAGACAGCAAAGTTATAGAACTTCGACAACTCAAAGAAATATCCGAACAAATTAAAAATATGATTGAAAATATTAAGGACGAAATAAAATCTGAAATGACTATGCGCGGAGTTGACACTTTGGACGGAAAAGATTGGCGAATTATTTGGCGCGAACATACTTATACTCGTTTGGACGCCGAACGCCTTGAAGCCGATTTTGGAGATTTGTCAGAATACAAAAAGTTTACCACATACAAGAGTTTTTATTTGCGGAAAAAATAAGAGGGCTTAAATGTTACTGAATGATTTTGATTACGAATTGCCGGAAGAATTAATTGCGCAGAAACCGATTGAACCGCGCAATGCGTCAAGGCTGATGGTTTTGAATCCCGCCACGCAAGAAATTAGCCACGAACATTTTTACGATTTGCAGAAATTTTTATCGGCGGGCGACGCGCTGATTTTCAATGATACCCGCGTAATTCCTGCGCGACTTATCGGCAACAAAAGTACCGGCGGGCGCGTAGAAATTTTTTTATTGCGAAGAATTGACGCGGCAACCTGGGAGACGCTCGTTAAGCCTGGCAGAAAAATTCACGAAGGCGCGGAAATTTTTTTCAGCGATGAATTGAGTTGCAAAGTTATCGGGCGGACGGATTTTGGCGGGCGCGTTGTTCAATTCAAATTCGACGGCGTTTTTGAAGAAATTCTTGACCGGCTCGGCGAAACTCCATTGCCGCCCTACATTCACGAAAAGCTTGACGATATCGAACGCTATCAGACGGTTTACAATCGCGAAAGAGGCTCGGCTGCCGCGCCTACCGCCGGTTTGCATTTCACTAAACAGCAAATGATTGATCTTGAAAATTTCGGCGTCAATCTCGGCTTTGTGACTTTGCACGTTGGATTGGGGACTTTCCGCCCCGTTCAAACTGAAAATATCGAAGAACACCAAATGCACGAAGAATTTTATACCATTCCCGCTGAAACCGCGAAACTCATTCACGAAACGAAACTTGCCGGTAAAAAAGTTATCGCCGTCGGTACGACTTCGATTCGCACGCTGGAAAGCGCCGCGCCGGATAATTTTTCCGTGAAAGTCGGCAGCGATTCAACGAAAATTTTTATTTATCCTGGCTATGAATTTAAAATTGTCGACGCGCTCATTACGAATTTTCATTTGCCGAAATCTACGCTGATTATGTTGGTTAGCGCGTTTGCCGGTCGCGAATTTATTTTGCGCGCGTACAATGAGGCTGTTCGTGAGCGGTACAGATTTTTCAGTTTCGGCGACGCTATGTTGATAAGGAGTAGGATTGATGGCGGCAGTAACTTATGAGCTGATTCACAAAGACAAATTGACGGGCGCTCGCGCAGGAATTTTGCACACGCCGCACGGAGATTTTTTGACGCCAATTTTTATGCCCGTGGGAACGCAGGCAACGGTAAAAACTTTGTCGCCGGACGAATTAACCGATTTGGGCGCGGGAATAATTTTAAGCAACACTTACCATTTATTTCTGCGTCCTGGCGCTGATTTAATTCAAAAAGCGGGCGGCTTGCACAAATTTATGAATTGGTCGCGCGGTATTTTGACTGACAGCGGCGGTTTTCAAGTTTTCAGCCTCGGAGAATTGCGCAAAATCACTGAAGACGGCGTTACTTTTCGCTCGCACATTGACGGCGCTAAAAAATTTCTTTCGCCCGAAATTTCCGTTGAAACCCAAATGAAACTCGGCGCGGATATTGCCATAGCTTTTGACGAATGTATTCCTTACCCTGCCGATTATGACTATGCGAAAAAATCTACTGCGCGCACGCACCGTTGGGCTGAACGCAGTTTGAAGGCTGAAACTTCCGCCACGCAGGCTTTGTTCGGAATTTGTCAAGGTGGAATGTTTGCTGACCTGCGCGAAGAAAGCGCAAAGGTTATCGGTTCAATGGATTTTGACGGCTGCGCGATTGGCGGCTTAAGCGTCGGCGAATCTCGCGAAATGATGTATGAAATGCTTGAAGCGTCGACTAAATTTTTGCCCGAAAATAAGGCTCGGTATTTAATGGGCGTCGGCACGCCCGACCATTTGCTTGAAGGCGTTGTCCGCGGTGTTGATATGTTCGACTGCGTTTTTCCTACGCGCGTTGCCCGTAACGGTATGGCTATGGTTAGCCCGAATGTTTCACCGAGCGGTCGTCTGGTTATGAAAAACGCCGCTTATTTCGACGACTTCACGCCGCTTGATTCAAGTTGCGATTGTTACGCCTGCAAAAATTTCACCCGCGCTTACATTCGTCATTTGGTAAGGGCTGAAGAAATTTTTGGGCTTAAACTTTTGACACTTCACAATTTGCGTTATCTTCAAAAGTTTATGGCGGATATGCGCAATGCGATTTTGGCTGACAGTTTCGCCGATTTTCGCGCTGAATTTTTTAACCGCTATGAAAGGAGTTTTTGATTGATGGAAAACGAATCGGCTGCGGCTATGATAAGTTGGTTGCCTATACTTTTAATGCTGTTGGTGTTTTATTTTCTGATTTACAAACCCCAGCAGAAGGCGCGTAACGACCGCGAAACTATGTTAAATCGTCTGCATATCGGGCACCGCATTATCACTATCGGCGGTATTTACGGCACGATTGACGACCTCGACGGCGATATTATCAAATTGAAAATTGCTGATAACGTCATTATCGACATTGGGCGCGCCGCAGTCAGCGCTATCGTGGAGGATAATTGAAATGGTCGCTCAGAAAAAATTATTGCGGCGAGAAATGCAGGCGCGGCGAAAATCTTTGTCGGAAATGGAGCGCGAAAATCTCAGCGATGTAATTGCAGAAAAATTTTTAACGCAGAAAACTTACCAGCGCGCGGAGATCTTGATGGCTTATGTTTCAATGCCCGAGGAAGTTCAACTGAAAAAAATATTCGTCGACGCCTTCAACCGCGGAAAAACTTTGGCGATACCGTTAATCCTTGGCAAGGGCGAAATGCAGCCGGTGATAGTTCCGAATTTTGACGCGCTCGAAATTGGCGCATTTGGCATTCCTACTGTCCGTGAGGATTTACGAAAATTTGTTGACGCTGAAAAAATTAATTGCGTGATTGTCCCCGGCGTCGCCTTCGATTTGCATTGCAATAGACTCGGGCTCGGCGGCGGCTATTACGATAAATTTTTGCCTCGCGCAGTTAAATCTAAAAAAATTGCTCTGGCGTATGATTTCCAAATTGTTGAAGATTTGCCGATTGAGCCGCTCGATTCGCCCGTCGATATGATTATCACTGAAAATAGAATTATCCGCGCGGAGGGGGATTAACATTGCGAAAAGACGTTTTTGCCAAATTGGTTTTACTGTTGGCGGTTATCGTCGCCGCCTTCGTCATTTTCGTGCAGCCAATTGCTGAATCCATTCGTAAAGGTTTGGACTTACAGGGCGGCACTCACGTTGTTTTGGAGGCGGAAGATACCGATATTTCCAAAGTCGACGACGACGCCATGCAGCGCGTTGTCTCTATCATGGAACGGCGCGTTAACGAATTGGGCTTGACCGAGCCAATTGTTCAACGTGAGGGTGATAGGCGCGTCATTATCGAATTGGCGGGTATCAACGACCCCGACGCCGCCATTGCCACTATTGGCAAAACTGCCATGCTCGAATTTAAAGACGAAGACGGCAACACTCTTTTAACCGGCACTGATTTGAAAGACGCTCAACCTGCTATGAATCAGCAGAATAATCAATGCGTTGTCAATCTTGAATTTTCCGCAGAGGGCGCTGACAAATTCGCTGACGCCACTTTGAAAAATGTCGGCAGGCAAATTTCTATCCTGCTTGACGGCGAAGTCCTTACCAGTCCGGTTGTTCGTGAACCCATTCTTGGCGGCAGGGCTGAAATTTCCGGTCAACGTGACCTTGAAGAGGCTCAACGCCTTGCCGTTTTGCTACGCTCCGGCGCTTTGCCCGTCAAAGTTAATATCATCGAAACTCGTACCGTCGGCCCTTCACTCGGGCTCGATTCCAAACAAAAGTCTGAATTTGCTTTCGTCATTGGTATCACTGCCGTACTTGCCTTCATGCTGCTTTTCTATCGCGCTTGCGGTTTCATCGCCGATATTTCTCTTATGGCGTATACTTTGCTGCTCCTTGCCATCTTGAAGGGCTTGGACGCCACTTTGACGCTGCCTGGTGTTGCCGGCATTATCCTTTCTATCGGTATGGCTGTCGACGCTAACGTTTTAATCTTCGAACATTTCAAAGAGGAATTTCGCCTCGGTAAATCTATTCGCCTTGCCATGGATAGCGGCTTTAAACGCGCCTTCACTACCATTTTCGATTCCAACACCACTACCATTATCGCCGCCTTCGTGCTGTTTCTCTTCGGCACTGGCAATATTCGCGGTTTCGCTATCACTCTCGGTTTGGGCGTCCTTCTTTCCATGTTTACCGCCGTCACTCTTACTCAATACCTGCTCAAACTCTTAATTAACTCTCGCATTACCGATAACCCCAGCGTCTTTGCTGCTGACGGTTTTGTGCTTTTCGACCAAAAGGCGGTGAATCATAATGTTTGACATCGCCAATCGCGCCAAATTGTGGTTTGCCATTTCCGCTGTCATTATCGCCCTCGGCTGCTTCTCCTTCGCCACCCGCGGCTTCAATTTCGGTATCGACTTCACCGGCGGCACTATCCTTGATTTAATTTTCGATTCCCCCGTTCAAATCGCTTCCGTTCGTGACGCTTTGCGCCCCTTCAACCTCGATAACGCCACTATCCAACTTGCCGCCGATCATTCCGACGTCTCTTCTTCCAATAACGTTATCATTCGCACTGTCGATTTGCCCGAAAACCTTCGCCTTGACGTTATGGCTGCCCTGCGCAATTCTCTCGGCAATTTCTCCGTACTTCGCTTTGAAAAGGTCGGCGCTACTATCGGCAATGAATTAATCTTCAACGCCCTTATGGCTCTCGTCATTTCCTGGGCTCTCATTATCGCCTATATCGCCTTCCGTTTCGAATTCCGCTTCGCTTTCGCCGCCGTCGCCGCCCTTATTCACGATATCCTTATCGTTCTCGCTGCTTTTTCCTTTTCTCAGCGCCTTATCGATTCTTCCTTCGTCGCCGCTCTACTTACTATCGTCGGTTACTCTATCAATGATACCATCGTTATCTTCGACCGGATACGCGAAAATCTCAAAATCCATTTCAAACGCGCCGGCAATTTACCCGATATCGTCAACCGCTCCATCTTCCAAACTCTTACCCGCTCTCTTTACACCGTTTGCACTTGCCTTTTCACGACGCTTGCGCTTCACTTTCTCGGTGGTGAGACAACGAAAGATTTCGCATTTGCTTTGACGATTGGATTTATCAGCGGCTGTTATTCTTCGATTTTCATTGCCGGTCCATTGTGGCTGACTTTTAAAAATATGAGCAAATAAAGGAATTGTCACCATGCAAAAAATTTGGCAGATAAAAACTGACGATGCGCAAAAAGTTTCCGAATTGGCGCGCGCCGCCGGTATCGACGAATTGACGGCTAAGATTCTGATTCACCGCGGAATTACCAACGCCGTTGACGCCGATAAATTTTTAAATCCGGAAATCGCGCAGGAATTTTATAACCCGATTGAAATGAGCGGCATGGAAGATGCGGTTGACAGAATTGTTATGGCGCTGGAAAACGGCGAAAGAATTTGCGTTTACGGCGATTATGACGTTGACGGAATGAGCGGCACGGCACTTTTGACGCGCGCTTTGAGGAAACACGGCGGGCGCGTTATTACCTATATTCCCGAACGCAATGAAGGCTACGGCTTGAATGTTCCTGCGCTGGAAAAAATTATTTCCATTGGTGCGACGCTTTTAATCACGGTTGACTGCGGCATTTCCAATGCTAAAGAAATTGCCGCTGTTAGTGAACGGCTTGACGTTATCGTTACTGATCACCATTTGCCCGCTCTCGAAGAAATTTTAGATGCCGTGGCGATTCTCGACCCGCACCAGCCTAATTGTCATTATCCGGAAAAAAATTTGTGCGGCGCTAGCGTTGCCTTCAAACTTTGCCAGGCTCTCGCGCAGGATTTAGACGGCGTCCCGTATTCAGAATATACCACGGATATTGAAATTGCCACCCTTGCCACAATCGCCGACCTTGTTCCTTTGACAGGCGAAAATCGCAAAATCGTCCGGCTCGGTTTGCAAAAAATGAGCAACAGCAAATGTATCGGTTTGAGCGCGCTGGTTAGGGTTGCCGGTCTTGAAAATAAAAAAATCAGTGCGTCGAAAGTTTCATTTCAAATTGCGCCGCGGCTCAATTCTATTGGCAGGCTCGAAAGTGCGACGACGGGCGCGAAACTTTTAATGAGCGAAGACGAAGAAGAAGCGGCTAAAATTGCCGCGCGCCTTGAAGAAATGAACAGCGAACGCAAACGCATTGAGAAACAAATTTTCACGCAGGCTGAAGAGAAAGTTCAGATTCTGCGCGACGAACACGGCGGTAATTTGTGGGCGATAACTATTTTTGACAGGCGCTGGAATCCTGGCGTTATCGGCTTGACGGCGTCTAAACTCGTTGAAAAATACACATTGCCTACAGTAGTTATTTCTGAAGGCGAAAAAATCAGCCGCGGCAGTTGTCGCAGTATTCCGGCTTTGCACATGAAAGACGCGCTCGACTCTATGGCGGAGCTCTTTGAAAATTACGGCGGACACAAACAGGCGGCTGGATTTTCTTTGCCGACTAATAAAATTCCCGAATTTAAGCACCGCTTTGACGAATACGTGAGAAATAATTTGAAAGACGCAGATTATCCGCCGGTAATGGAGATTGACGCGCTGATACATCCTACGCACATTGCGCTTAAAACCGCCGCCGAATTTGAAAAACTCGAACCTTGCGGGGTGGGCAATCCAGAGCCAATTTTGGCTTGTCGGAAGGTTCGTTGCGGCTGGGCGAAAGCCATTGGCTCGGATAAAACTCATTTAAATTTCGTGATAATGTCTGAAGACGACGCGGGCGAAAATGTGCGTGCGGTGTCATTTGGCGCGGCGCGTTTTGCCAGTATCGTTGAAAATTCGCCGGTGGACATCATTTATCAAATCGGCGTGGACGAATGGCAGGGCAACTTTAATCTGAAATGTTTCGTTAGCGATATTTCACCTTCGCTTTCCGAAAAAATTTCTTTAAGGCGTTCTTTGCTTACAGATTGTTATTTGTTCCTAAAAAAGTATCGGACTAAGAGCGCCATTTTCGACTTTAACTATTTCGCCGAGAATTTTACTGATTCAAGCGGGAAAAATTTTTCTGTGCATACGCTGTTGACTGTGATTGAAGTTTTTCGTGAGCTGGGCGTGATTCGTTTCAGCGAAGATAATAAATTTTTTGATATGCCTGTGATTGGTAAACGAAATTTGAATAATTCGAGGACGTTTAGGTTAAATGGAAAATAGAATTTCGATATTAATAATTTTATATTTGGCGCTGTTTTTCTTCGGAAATTGGTGGTTGCCGATAACAGATCCGACAGAGAATTGCTACGCGCTGACGGCGAAAGAAATGCTTGAGGCTGGCGATTATTTTTCGACGCGAATTTACGGCGATTATTGGTTCGACAAGCCCATATTTTTTTATTGGGAAATAGTTTTGGGGTATAAAATTTTTGGGGTATCGGAGTTTGGGGGGCGTTTTTTTTCTGGTGTTGCGGCGGGGGGTGTCATTTTCGTTGTTTTCCAATTTGCGGAGCGGGTATTTGGGCGTGGGGTTGGGTGGGTCGCGGGGGTCATTTTAATTTTGACGCCGGAGTTTTGGTATGTGGGTCACGCGGTTATCACTGATATGGCGCTGTTATTTTGGATGTGCGGAAGTTTGTTTTGTTTTTATATTGGGTACTCTGAAGGGGGCGGGGGATTTTGGACGGCGGCGTTCCTTTTCGCGGGGGGCGGGGTGCTTACCAAAGGTCCCGTCGCGGTTTTGTTGCCGGGGCTCATTATTTTGCTATTTTTGGCGGTTGAAAAAAAATTGCCCCTTATTCGAAAGTTTCTTTCGGAGCGAAGGCTCTTCGTTTTTTTGTTCATAATTGGGCTGTGGTATTTGCCAATGGGCGTAATGCACGGGGCGGCTTTTTTCAATCAACTGATTGGCGTTCACAATTTACTGCGCGCGGCGGTGTCCGAGCATCCTATTTTCAATGTCTGGTATTATTATTTTGTCGTATTTTTAATTGGGCTGTTGCCGTGGCAGTTCCCGCCAATTATTTTTGGCGTTAAAAATGGGTTTCCTGCTCTTAATTCGCCGAATAAATTCCTGCTTATATGGGCGGGGGTCGTCTTTTTCTTTTTTCAAATGATGGCGACGAAATATCCTACTTATACTTTCCCTTACGTTGTACCGTTGGCAATACTTTTCGCGCAGTTTTACGTCCGCCACTTCTCTTTATTCAAAAAAATAGCCGCACTTATGGCGGTTTTCCTGTTTTTATCAATATTCGCGGCAATACCTCTAATCCAGCGCAATTCCGGCAAAGACGCCGCCGAAATTATCTTGCCGCTCAGTGAAAATGCTTGCGTAGTCAGTTACCAAAGGATATATTCCGGCTCGATAACCTTTTACAGCGGGTTGAAAATGTACCGATTGGAGACGGCCGCTAATGTTGCGAAGTTGAAGCCCGACGGAATCAGTTGGAATGCTGTTAATGTAATGCCGTTTATGAGTTTTGAAGAGCTACCTTCGGGCAAAATTATCGCCGTGGTTGATAAAGAGCGCGTTGAAGATTTTTTTGTTAAAAGTGGGCGTGCGTGGCGTTTGGTTGCGGAGTTACCTACGCTGAAAATATATATCACCGACAATTTTTTCTGATTAATTATAATGCTTGTATCAAGGACTTTCAGCCGCTACGCGGTTACTTCGTAATCCTTGACACTGCGCATTTTTGGTTTTATGAAAAAATTTGCCGGAAGAATTGTGGGGGTAAAGAGATGAATGACAAAGACAAAGCGCCAGCAACGCTGGAAAGTATAATTGCGGCGGTAAAAAGTTACCAATCGGACGCGGATATATCAATGTTGGAACGAGCGTACCTGGTAGCGGCGGAGGGTCACGCCAAACAAGTGCGAGCCTCGGGCGATCCGTACATAATCCACCCGTTAAGCGTGGCAGAGATTTTAACTGAATTGCACCTAGACGACGTAACGATAGCGGCGGCGCTCCTGCACGACGTAGTTGAAGACACGTTATTTGAATTGGAAACGGTACGCGACATGTTCGGCGAAGAGATTGCGCTGCTGATAGACGGAGTAACGAAGATAAGTTTGCTTAAAATAAATGAATCGGCGGAAAATCTATCACCGAAAACGAAAAATGCAGCGGAGCGCGCGCGACTCAAAGAAGAGCAACAGCTTGAAACGTATCGCAAAATGATAATCGCAATGGCAAAAGACATTCGGGTAATAATGATAAAATTGGCAGACCGCCTGCACAATATGCGTACGCTGAAATACATGCGCCCCGACAAACAAAAACGCATTGCGAAAGAAACGCTTGAAATCTACGCGCCGATAGCAAATCGCCTGGGCATTTCCAGCATTAAATGGGAACTGGAAGATTTGAGCCTGCGCTATCTTGAGCCGGAAATTTATTACGAGCTCGTGGAAAATGTTAAAATCAAGCGGAAGGCGCGGCAAATTTATATCACCGAGGCGGTTAAGCAAATCGAAGAGGAATTTGACGACCTCGACATTCACGCGACGATTAGCGGGCGCGCCAAACATTTTTACAGCATTTACAAAAAAATGATTCGCGACAAAAAAGAAATTGGCGCGATTTACGATTTATTTGCCGTGCGAATTTTGGTTGATACAGTGCCGGATTGTTACAACGTGCTGGGCGTGATTCATTCGCGCTGGAAGCCGATACCCGGGCGTTTCAAAGATTATATTGCCGTTCCGAAAACCAATGGCTATCGTTCACTTCATACGACAGTAATGGTTTTGGGTTATCCGCTGGAAATTCAAATTCGCACTTACGCAATGCATCAAATTTCTGAGTACGGCGTGGCGGCTCATTGGAAGTACAAGGAAGCCGGACAAAGCGTCAAAGCCGGTACAGCCGCTGATCAAAAAATGTCGTGGCTACATCAAATGGTGCAACTTCAGCGCGATATTAGCGACCCGAAAGAATATCTTGAGGCGTTGAAGATTGATATTTTCAGCGACGAAGTCTTTGTATTCACGCCGGTTGGCGAATTAATTTCTCTGCCGAAGGGCTCAAATCCGATAGATTTTGCATACCGGATTCATACGCAAGTTGGGCATCATTGCGTTGGCGCTAAGGTTAACGGCAAAATTGTCCCGATTGAATACAAGTTGCACACGGGCGATTATGTTGAAATTATCACGAACCGCTCGAACAACGGACCGAGTAAAGATTGGCTGAATATCGTTGCGTCGAGCGATACGCGGACGAAAATTCGCTCTTGGTTCAAGAAGGAAAATCGCGAAGAAAATATTCAGCACGCCCGCCAGATGATTGACGACGAACTTAAAAAGCTTGGTTACACGCCTAAAGATTTGCTTAAAGGCGACAGGATTGCGAAAATTGCCGCGCAGTTGAATATTGCCGGCGAAGACGATTTACTTGCGCAGATTGGCTATGGCACGGTGCATTTGAACGGAATTATCACAAAGCTTGTTGAACTGCACAATAAGGATTTGGCGGCAAATGTTCCGGAGGAAGTTTCCGAGTTGCTCAAAGAAATTCGGCAACCTGCGCGAAGTAATTTGCCGAAAAGCGAAACGGGCGTTCTTGTCGAAGGGGAGAGCGGCTTTTTTGTAAGATTGGCGAAATGTTGTAGCCCGATACCAGGCGACGAAATTTCTGGTTACGTAACGCGCGGGCGCGGCGTGACAATTCACCGCGTCGACTGCCCGAATATTTTGCACGGCACGGAGCTTGACCGAATGATTGAGGTTAGTTGGGAAATTGGCGCTGATAAAATTTACGTTGTCGAGATTGAAATTGTGTGCGTGGATAAGAGCGGCGTTTTGACTGAACTTTTGGCAGTGCCGGCGACCATGCAGGTAAATATTCATTCGGTACACGCCGACCCGAACAAGAGCAATAAAACTTCGACGGTGCGGCTGGGGCTTGAGGTTAAAAATTCCGAGCAAGTTTCGCGGATTATGAATCAACTTAGGCGCGTCAAAAATGTTTTCAGCGTTACCCGCCCGATACTTTCAGTCAGCGATTCAAAAAAATTTAGTAGGAGTTAGTAACTCGACTACGGAGATTGAAATTTTTTATAAGTGCAAAAGTATTTTTCCGGTAAATTGTGCTATAATGAGCGGCGTTGAGCAAAAGACGTTGATTGGGGGAAGTTGGATTGATACTTGAACGGTTAGAAAATTTGCCGGTAGGGTCATTTCATTATAAATTACTGGTAGTCACGGGCTTAGGCTGGCTGTTCGACTCGATGGACACCGGCTTAATCTCGTTCGTGCTGCCGGTTTTGGCAAAGGAATGGGGCTTATCGCCGGAGCAAGTTGGTTGGATTGGCAGTATCGGTTTAATCGGAATGGCGCTGGGCGCGGTATTGGCTGGGACAATCGCTGACAGAATCGGGCGAAAAAATGTATTCGCGGCGACAGTCATTTTGTACAGCGTCTCAACCGGCTTATGCGCGGTGGCGTGGAGCTATGAATCATTGCTGTTTTTCAGATTTTTGGTAGGCTTCGGATTGGGCGGTGAATTACCGGTTGCAGCAACTTTGATGAGTGAATACGCGCCTTCACAATTACGCGGCAGATTTATCGTCTTGCTTGAAAGTTTTTGGGGCGTAGGCTGGCTGGTTGCGGCGTGCATTTCATATTTCCTGATACCGCAATTTGGCTGGCACATTGCATTTATAATCGGAGCAGCGCCGGCGTTGTACGTGTTTTTAATCCGCCTGCACATGCCCGAATCAATCAGATATTTAATTTCAAAGGGCAGGATTGACGAGGCGAAAGAAATTGTTGCAGATTTGGAATGCAAGCTCGGCGTGGAAGGCAAAGCGTTTGACGACGAATTGAGCGATGTAGAATCCGGCAAAGTTGCAACGGCGAAACCGAAATTTTCAACGCTGTGGTCGCCGCAATTCAGAATCCGGACGATTATGCTGTGGCTGGCGTGGTTCGGCATTGTCTACAGTTACTACGGAATATTTATGTGGTTGCCGTCAATCGTCTTTGCGCAGGGCTTCGCGGTCGTCAAATCGTTTGAGTACGTCTTAGTAATGACTCTCGCGCAGTTGCCAGGATATTTCGCGGCAGCGTGGCTTGTCGATGTCATTGGGCGACGCTATACATTATCGCTGTTTTTGTTAATGTCGGGCGTGTGCAGTTACTTCTTCGGAAATGCGGCTTCACCGAGCGAATTATTGATGTGGGGCGCGGCAATGAGTTTCTTCAATTTGGGCGCGTGGGGCGTCATTTACACTTACACGCCGGAAATGTACCCAACTTCGATACGAGCCTTGGGTTCGGGCTGGGCGGCAGGTTTCGGCAGAATCGGCGGAATGTTAGCGCCAATGTTGGTCGGTGTACTTTTGGCAAACGGCGCGCAAATGGATATGATTTTCGCAATGTTCGCGTCGGTGTTCGTGTTCATTTCGGTAATAATTTTGGGACTCGGAATTGAAAGCAAGCAAAAATCTCTTGAGGAACTTGACAGAATTTCTATGAATCAGGCTTAAAAATAATTTTCCACAAAAAAAATTGGCGGCACTTTTCGGAGCGCCGCTTTTTTCTATGCTATTTTGTAATGTGAGCCAACTTTTACGATAACGCCCGCGTCCAACAGTGTTTGCAATTTCTTTTTGAGCGGAAGGATTTTCAAATGAAAAATTCGGGCGATTTGCCGCAACGTGGCGGGATTTTTCAAGAAGTTACAAATTTCATCGCAAAGCAGGATTTTATTTCGCGTACGTCTGGTTAAAAAATTTCCTGTGATTTTGAAAAGTTGCTGACGCTCCGAAATTGGCAGAAAATTAATTGGCGGCAAAATTTCTGAAGGGCGCGCCAAAATTGCTAAACTGCAATCATCTTGCGTATTGGCAGCGATAACCGAATTTAAAGCGTCCGCGATTTGTGGCGTCAAAATATTTCCGGCGATTAAACAAGTCCTGTGCATCAGCTTAACAACAACGGGCGCTAAAGTTCCGGTGCGTTTGTGATAAAGGCTTTGCTCCGCGCCGTCCGACATTAGGATAAACGCGGTAATTTTTTTCAGTGCGCCCTTGTAAATCCGCATATGCGCCTGTGCGTCTTTCGAAGTTACAAAGGTGGTGACGTTCGAAAATTCGCCATTATCCGGAGTCGAAGCAACTTTCAAGCCGCCTTCGTTCAAATAGCCAATCACGCCGTCGCCGATATGCGCCAAAAAAAAATTATCTTCGTCCGCCGCCGCCAATAACAATGTCGACGCCAAATCCGCCAATTCGCAGCCGTGCATTTGCATTTCGCCGCTTAAAGCATTTAGCGCCGTGTTTAAAATTTGTTGCTTGACTTTCAGCCCGTTATTTTCCGCCAACAAATTATAAAAATTATCGGCAACAAAATTTGCCACGGAATTTATGACGCACTCCGCGCCAAAGTGTGAAAATTTCGCTGAGCCCGCGCCGTCCGCCAGTGCTATTATATGCACACCGTTTTTTTCAAGCTGCGCGACCTTGTCTTGACAGGGAAGATTTTTACGCTTATGCCCTCTGCCTTGAGTCGCGCCGCAAATAGATTTCCAGCTCATAAATTAAAGCTCCGCCCAACCAGGAATTTTAGTTGTATCGAGTTCGACTTTTTCGCCAGGCATAGATTGAGAAGTTCTGGAAACGCTTTGACTGAGCCATTCGAAAAAACCTTTGAAGTTCATATTTTTCAAACGAAGAGGCGCACGGCGCGGAGAAAATTTCGCAAGAGTTTTCAAATCCGCTTCATTGCCAATACCGATTGGGAAAATCGAAAGTTTGCGGGCGTTAGCCAATTCGCTCGTACGTTTGCAGGCACGCTCCAATTCGGACTTTGAGCCATTCGGGGCGCCGTCCGTCATTAAAACCAGCCACGGCTGAAAATAATCGACGCCGGCGTCTTTGTATTCCTGTTTGCGCTTTTCAAGACAATCCAGCGCCAAATTAACCGCCTCGCCCATTGGGGTTTCGCCGTCAGCTGTCAAATCCGGAAATTCAGATTGTAAATTTAAATTTGCAAAATCCATAACCAACTTAGGGGAAGTTCCGCCGAAAGTTACAACGCAGATTTCTGCTGAAAAACTTGCAACTTCATCTTCTTTTAAATTGGCGTAAAAACTGCGGACGCCTTCAACCATTTCGTCAAGCGCCGTGACGCCGCCCTCAACAATTTTCCACATTTGCCCATCGCGAAACTCCGCTCTGCCGGTATCACGAGTTTCACCGCCGACGATTTGGTTCATAGAATCGCTGATATCCAGGCAAAGGCAAACCGGAACGCGCGCCTGTGGATTATTCACTAAATCTTGCTGTTTCAACAAATCGTTCATTTAAACCACCTCAAAAACTTTTACCGCGACAATTTTTGCAGCGCCGCGGCAATACTAATCCATTGTTATCGAAATAAAGTTTTTCGCCGAAAGTTATGCTGAAAATACTTCCGCAACTGGGGCAAACGCGCTGTTCAAAAACTGTCTCACTGCATTTTTGGCAAAGTTCGTAGGGGCGGGAGTGCTTGATATATTTTTGGTAATTGGTATAAATCATTTCTTCGCCGCAACGCGCGCATTTGTGGTGTTCGCCGTCATTCAAACATTCTTTGCAAATTCCCTGCTCAGTGCGGTATTCTTCAACTTCCCTGCCGCACAGTCTGCATTTTACGTAGTTAATGTCTTTTTGTTTTTTGAAACGTTTTGGGAAAAGCTGAAGGGATTCGGCGTCCTGCGCGAGCATTTTGCCGCTATTCAGAAGGTCAAGGTAATATTCGAATTGTCTAAGCCATTCTGCCGTGCTGTAACGATTTTGTTCAGCGTGATGGCTGCCGTCGTAGCGGAAAGTTTCGTAAAAAGTTTCCTTGATTTTGTACGGTAAATGACTCCAGCAATATCGCCACGGTCCCATTGGCGCTTTGCCGGTTTTTTTTTCGCCGAGCGGATATGAAAAATCGCCCTTGATAATATTTGCGCTCAAACTTTCGCCACCCTGCATGGCATAAGGCGGTTTGCCTGGCAACATTATCATAAAAAGCAGCGTCGCTATGGCGAAACTCTCATTGCCGAAACTGCGCAATCCGATTGGTTTATTTTGAAGTTCCGGCGGCGTAAAAGTCGGCATTCCCACGGGGCAAATAAAACCTTCCACTTGATAGCTGTCCGTGTCAACAAAATAAATTTCGGTGGGCGAAACGACCAGGATATTGTAAGGGTTGATATCGCCGAGAATAATATTTCTGTCGTGTAAATATTTCAGCTTTTTTAAAATTGTGACACACAGCTGAACGGTATCAGCTTTTTGCCAATGCGGGAAATGTTTTTTGAGTAGCGGCGGCAAAAAAATACTCCTGCCCAATTCTTTACCGGCGGCGGATTTCATCAAGTAGCCGACAAATTCTAAATTTCGCTGATTGTAAAGCATAGCCAGCGGGAAACAAACGCCGTCGCAGTCGATACGTTTGGAGAGCATCAGCCGCAATTTTTCATAGCGGAGGCGAGTGAGTCTTTCTGACTTATAAATTTTCGCAACGACGCCGTCAATATCAGTTTTGTAAACAGAGCCTTCGCCGCCCGCTCCAATTTCTTCAAGCAATTTTATTTGTGTGGTATTGCCATTTTTCACGGCAACAACAAATTCGTCCTGTGTTGGAACGTGCGACACGGGCAATTTCCCCTCGATATTTACAACTTGCGTAGCGAGATTAAATTTTTCTTCGGCGGGAATATCGGGCGGCGGTTCAGCGGGTTTGCGATCTTTATTGTCGAAAAAAATTTCCAGAAAGCCGTCCTTGTTAATTTTTTGAACGAGAATACTTTTAATTCTTTGGACAGCGGCGTTATCTTTGCCGATTTTCAGCGCCTCGGAGGCTAAGCCGCGATCTTGCGTAATGAGTAAAATATTGTATTGAAGGCGCTTTTGAGTAAGCACGCGCAAAATTACATTATCCGCAAAGTCGCCGTCGTTTGGGTCAGCATACACTTCAATTAATTTGGCACGTTGCAACCTTATCAAATTATCGCGCGCACGAATCGCCTCAAGGTCATTTTTCGCCGCTAATTTATTCAATTCCAAATAGACGCTGTACGGCAAAATAATCGACTTGCCTTCGCGGCTCAGCATTGGAACGATACGCAACCAAAATTTATCAACGCCTTCAGTTATCAAACTGCATGTGTCGACTATGATTTTGTAATTTTTGATGCAATTCTCCAGAAAATTATTTTGAATAGTTTCTTGGTCAAGCAAATTAATTCCCCCTTACAATTCCTCCCAACCGATAATTTCGTCTTTGCTCAAGTCGTCTTTTTCAGTTGGCAGCTCAGCGTCAATAGATTCTTCGTCGATAATTTCTTCCTCCGCCTCGAAATTGTAAGGTACAAAATTTCCGTCGTTGATAATTCCCACCAAAATTTTGAAGCCGCTGTCTTCCGCGTCATTGAGTTTCAAAACGTCCTGCGCGAGGGATTCATTTTCGGTGATAAGGCACAGGCGATAATTGCCGCGGAATTTACTAAACACAGTCAAAATCGTATCGTGAAAATCGGGGTCGGCGTCTTCTCCTTGAATTTGCAAAAAATCCATTTCCTGCAAACGGCGAATGTATTTCAGAGCTTGAGAAATTTCGTCCGGATTTTCGCCGCGTTGGACTTCCTCAATGGAGCGCAAAGGCAAAATAATTTTGTTGTCGGTATCTTCAAAGGCGTCAATCAAATCTCCAACAATTTCGGGCGCGGCGTCTGTCATTAAAATTTCGGCGTCGAGAAAAATTTTAAACTTCGCGGCTAACATTTGCAAATCATACTCTTCAGCGTCACCTAGGTTGATAAAATCTTCGAACCAAAATTCGAGCAAAGAATCGGCGCTGAAGGAGGTATCATAATTCTCAAAGTTATCTCTGCCGTTGCCGTCAACAATTTCTTGAATATCGAGAATATATTCGGGATTTTGGCGCAAAAAATTATCCACGAATGCCGCAACAGCAATATATTGAAGGGTTGTCATTTCCATTTGCCCGCTCTCAAGCTCATTGACAGTTTGCGGCGGCACATTTATAATTTCAGCCAATTCCGAGACGCTGTAATTCAGCGTCAAGCGGATTGTGCGCAACGAACTTTGAAAATTTTTGATAATGATTTTTCTGGCATTTGAATTTAGCATTCAATCAACATCCCCTTAAAAATTTTTATTTAAGTTAGCACTAAAATTTTAATGTGTCAAGTATTTGGAGGTAATGAATTTGTGTTTGGCATTTCCGGCGAAAGTCATTGAGATTAAAGACAGCCTGGCGACGGTGGAACATTCGGGAATACGGCGGGCGGCAAGTTTGATGCTGTTGCCCGAAGCAAAAGTTGGCGATTACGTATTGGTACACGCGGGCTTTGCAATGCAAATCGTTGACGAGGCGGAAGTAAAACTGCGCGACGCCCTTGTTGCGGAAATGAACGGCGCGCCGCGAACGGTATTTTCACTGTGATTGACAAAATTAAAACTCTCGCGCAGGGCAAGCCGAATTTGCGGTTCATGGAAGTTTGCGGCACTCATACCGTTTCTATTTTTCGCGCGGGTATCCGAAATATTTTGCCGCCGAATATCGAATTGGTTTCCGGACCTGGCTGCCCCGTTTGCGTGACGAATGACGAATTTATCGACAAAGCCATTGCCTACGCGAAAATTCCCGACGTGATAATCGCAACCTTCGGCGATATGTTAAAAGTTCCTGGCTCGAATGAAACTTTATCGGAAATAGCGGCGGACGTGCGGGTAATTTATTCGCCGCTGGACTGCATAAAAATCGCGCGGGAAAATCCGGCAAAGCGTGTAATATTTTTGGCGGTGGGCTTTGAAACGACCGCCCCAACTGCGGCGGCAACGATTTTGACTGCGCGAGATTTGGGCTTGACGAATTTATTTTTCTTATCGGCGCAAAAATTAGTTCCGCCCGCGCTGAAAATGTTATTGGCGGATTCGGCGGTGAAAGTCGACGGATTTTTATTGCCAGGACACGTGGCGGTGGTTATCGGCTCGGCGGCGTTTGAATTTTTGAAAATACCGGCGGTAGTTGCGAGCTTCGAGGCGGAAGAAATTTTATTGGCGCTGATAAATTTGTTGCGGCAGATTGACGAAAACCGCGCTGAAGTTGCCAATGAATATAAAAGCGTCGTCAAGGCTGAGGGAAATTTAGCGGCTAAAAAAATTCTCGCGCAGGTTTATGAAACTGTTGATGCCGATTGGCGCGGGCTGGGCGTGATTAAAAATTCCGGCTTGAAAATTCGTGCGGAATTTTCGGCGTTTGACATTGAAAAAATTTTGCCGCTGGAAATTAAATCTGCGAAAAAAAATACCGCTTGCCGTTGCGGTGAAGTTTTGCGCGGGATTATTGCGCCGCCGGAATGTAAATTGTTCGGGAAAATTTGTCAGCCAATGCACGCGGTTGGTCCTTGTATGATTTCCGTTGAAGGCGTCTGCGCGGCGTGGTTTAAATATGGGGGCTTGAGTTTTGAGTAAAATTACAATGGCGCACGGAGCGGGCGGACAACTGAGCGGCGATTTGATACGCGAAATAATTTTACCCGCGTTCGGCAACGAATATTTGAATGAACTGCACGACGGCGCGAAAATTGACAAATTGGCGATGACTACCGACAGTTACGTTGTGCGTCCGATATTTTTTCGCGGCGGCGATATCGGCAAGCTGGCGATTTGCGGCACGGTAAACGATTTGGCGGTGACCGGCGCTGTTCCTAAATATATTTCGGCGGGCGTGATTCTTGAAGAGGGCTTTGACATTGGCGATTTGAAAAAAATTGCGGCGTCGATGGCGGCGGCGGCGAATGAGGCGGACGTCAAAATTGTTACCGGCGATACAAAAGTTGTCGGCAAAGGGCAGGCGGACGGTATTTTTATTAACAC